>CAILXE010000035.1 GCA_903838095.1 uncultured Chlorobiaceae bacterium | reverse complement strand
TGTTTACCCTCCTGAAAGAAAAAAAGGATGGACATCGGGTAAAACTGCACAAAGGAGACTACTGGTTCAGCGCTCTTCTTACGGCCCAGGCAGGAGTGAAATTTGTGCCGGTTCCGATCAGTCATACCGATCCGGCCATTTTTCTCTTTTCGGGCGGCACAACCGGAAACCCGAAATGTGTTGTCATTACTCATGAGGGGATGGTGATGACCGGGATGCAGATCGCAAGCTGGTTCAGCGTAATTCTTGAGAAAGGCAAGGATGTTATCCTTCTCAACATGCCCCTGTTTCACGTCTATGCCCAGGTCGGTATTATGACCGCAGCGTTGATAGAGCGTTATCCTCTTGCGCTGGTGCCGAACCCCCGCGATCTTGATGATCTGCTGCACACCATCAAGGCCCTGAAAGCCGGAGTGCTGCCCGGTGTTCCGACACTCTTTACTGCGCTGATCAACCACTCCCGAGTAAAACGTGATACCTCCATCCTGAAATCATTGAAGCTGAGTGTTTCAGGTGCCGCTCCGCTCATGCTTGAAACCAAACGGCAATTTGAGGAGTTGACAGGAGGCAGGATTATTGATGCCTACAGCCTTACAGAATCAGCGCTTGCCTCCGTATTTACCCCGATTCTTGGCACCTACAAGCATGGATCGGTTGGTATTCCCGTGCCCGATGTGGAGGTGAGGATTGTTGATCCGGAAACAGGTTTTGACGATCTCAAGGCTCTGGAAGTTGGTGAAATTATCATGAGAGCTCCCCAGATCATGAAAGAGTACTGGCAGAACCCGATGGAGACAGCTCTTGTTCTCCGTGAAGGCTGGCTCTATACCGGCGATCTTGGCTACCTTGATGAGGATGGTTACCTTTTTATTGTTGATCGCAAAAAAGATGTTATCAAACCCGGTGGCTTTCAGGTATGGCCGCGCGATGTTGAAGAGGCCATAGCCACTCATCCCGCAGTGCTCGAAGTGGGCGTTGCCGGAGTACCGGACCCGTATCAGGGAGAAGCCGTCAAGGCCTGGGTTGTTCTGCGTCCCGGTCATCAGCTTACCGTTGATGAGCTTCGTGAACACTGTCGTCAGGATTTGACCGCATACAAAGTGCCGAAACATGTGGAATTTACCCCGGCGTTGCCAAAATCAACGGTCGGCAAAGTCCTCCGCCGGAAACTGGTTGAAAAGCATTGTAACGAAACATTGTGAAGTATAACCCCATTATTTTCTTGTTTGGTTGTTAATGATTGTTTAAATTATTAAAGATGGCCAAGGATTTCTTCATGTCCTTAATCACGTTTTCCCATGAACGATATTTACGACCGTTTCGGCGCAACAGTCACTTTCAGTGAGGGGCAGGAAGGTCTTTTTATTGTTGTTTCACAGGAAAAAGATCCCTCCACAAACATACATGCCCATGGCGGTAGCGTTGTTTTCAGGCTTGACAAGGGTCGTTCTGTCATAGCCCGTCTTACTCTTACCAATGCTCTGGCCTTACAGAAAGAAAAAGGTATTCTTATGGTCAGCGGAGTACATCTTGATGTTCAGAGATATAATGCCGTGCTTGCTTCACTTGGCGCCTCTTTAGTGCCGCCCCAGCAATAGTTGCACCGGCCGATGATGTTATAGTTTTTAGTTTTTTGTCTGTCTTGTCCTTTTTCTTTTAACCGTTATCAGCGTCAGCCGGTAACAAAGATAAACAGGGGGAACTCTTATGGCAAGTGTAGGTCGTGAATTACTGGATGTACCACTACCAGAGATGGTAATGAAGCTGGGACTTGGCATTGCTGAAGCCCAGAGAGCTCTTGATGAAAATTCGGTAGCAACAGCAAAGATTCTTGCTGACACAACAATACCGCTCGTGCTTGCAATGACGCAGACTATTGCGGCTGATGGAAGCGTCAGCTATACCCAGTCAGATCCAATTGACGTGTCGTTGATGCAGATTGGATTGCTACCAACGTTTTACCAGTTTTCAGAGGCGACGATTGAGGTGACGATGGACATTAAGACAACCATGTCCACAGAGACCAACATCAAGGTCAGTGCAAGCGCGAAAGTAGGTTTTGCCTGCTGGAGTGCTTCGGTAAACGTGGACGTTTCCCACAACAGAAAATTTGGCAAAGAGGTTCGCGGAACAAGCAAACTTGTCACCAGAATGGTTCCTGTACCGCCACCAGCGCGTATTGCTCCTGAACTGATTATTGTCGACAACAGACCAAAACCAACGAACGCTTAACGTTAATCTCTCAGGGTTGAATTCCCTGCCGCTTGCGGTGCAGTTTGTTAAGCTTTTTTAAAACCAGATACCCCGCTGCTTGCGGCGGGGAACTTCATCCAAGGAGGAGGTCGCCATTGTTACCCAATAATCGAGCAGCCATTATTTCGCCTTCCATCAAGGTCAGAGAGGCAGAACAGGCATCACTCGGTGATCTTATTCGCCTTGTTGCTGAGAGTGTGGCTGATGCCCAGGCAGCGCTTGACCGTACGTCGGCAAGTTTGATGAAGGAGCTCGCAGAGACAACGGTCGATATAATTCCGAGTATTCAGGAGACCATTACAAAAGATGGAGGTGTTGAATATATTCATGCGCCATCTCGCACAGTCTCTTTGCTTGACCTGGGGGTTATGCCGACGTTCTACCAGTTTTCGCAAACGGTCATCGAGATACAGATGGACCTGAAAATCTCTGAAGCGATTACCGAGTCGGGCACAAGCAAGGGTTTTGCCCTGATGGCAGATACTGCGGGAATTCGTTTTGAGCGCAAGCTCAACCGTGATCTCAAGGTGACGTCAAAGGTGACAGCAACCCTGGTTCCTGTGCCAATGCCATTGAGGCTGGAGCCTGTTCGAACGACAGAGAACGGATAATTACAACAAGAGCAGGGGCCGGTAACTTGTCATGTACCGGTCTCTGTTATCATTCTACCGGAGAATCCATGAGTGGACAAGAGTTAGTGCTGGACGATTTTCTGGAAGCCGCCGGAAAATCATTGGGGATAGCACAAAAGGATGTCGGAGCACCTGAGGGGATCAAGGCAGGAATGCTGCTTTCGGATGCGGAACTTTCCATTAAGGTGGGAATGCGTTACGAAGGGGATAAATTGATGGTGGAACCGATATCATCGGCAGCTTCAGCAAAAGGCAGTGTGGTTCCGGAAGCGGTCTCAACCATTACGATCCGTTATGTTGCGTCCCATAGTGAAAAAAGTGCATCAACTGACCCGGTTCGTACCAAAACCGATGTTATTGCTGATGTGGCAAAAAGAAAGGATGTTATGAAGCTGCAGGAGATTTTAGGGAAACTGAATATTGAGGCAAACTATGTCAGGGATATGAATCTTTGGGCGGTTAAAGTGACTGATAACGCTGCTCGTACAGTGCGGTCGATAACGCTTGAAGACAAGAAATAAACCAAATAATCCATGCCGCTACCAGATAATCTACTCGTCACCAGGCTGCAGAAAGAAAGTGCTCTCATGCAGACGCAGCTTGCAAAGGCTCGTGAAGAACTCAATGTTGTTTCACTGAAGGCACAGAGCGATGCTCAGGCGAACACTACACGTATTGCGGAGCTGCAAAACGCCGTCGACACATCTCGCCAGGAACTCAATACTGTTTCACTGAAAGCACAGGCCGATGCAAAAGCGAGCAGTGCGCAGATGACCGAACTCCAGAAAACAGTTGAGATGTCCCGAAAGGAACTCTCAAATGTATCACTCAAGGCGCAGGCCGATGCAAAGGCGAGCAGTCTCCAGATAGCTGATTTACAAAAAGCAGTCGAAGCATCCCGCCAGGAGCTCAATACTATTTCACTAAAAGCTCAGACTGATTTAAAGGCGGGCACAGTTCAGATAGCCGATTTACAAAAAGCAGTTGAACTCTCCCGCCAGGAAGCCAATACTATTTCGCTGAAAGCGCAGGCTGATGCAAAAGCGAGCAGTGTTCAGATAGCCGATTTACAAAAAGCTGTTGAAGCATCCCGCCAGGAGCTCAACACCACTTCACTCAAGGCTCAGACTGATTTAAAGGCGAGTAGTGTCCAGATTACCGAACTCCAGAAAGCAGTTGAACTATCCCGCCAGGAAGCCAATACTCTTTCACTGAAAGCGCAGGCTGATTTAAAGGCGGGCAGTGTTCAGATAGCTGATTTACAAAAAGCAGTTGAGGCATCTCGCAAGGAACTTGATATAGTTATAAAACGTGAGCAGAGCGCCCAGATGAAAGCGCTTGCTGACATCGAGACTCTGCAGCAGACCTTAAAAAGCAGCCGTGGTGAGCTTGATATTCTCCGCAAGCAGAGTGATGAAAATGTGTTGTTGTGGAACAAAGAGCGTGAAGATCTCAGGAAAACGCTGAATGATCTCCAGCTCGAACGTCAGGGCTCAGATGAACTTCTTGCGGCATCAATCGATGCACTGCGAAAGGTTGTACCGGCAGTGGGTGACGTCGAGGCAAAGCCTGTTCCCGTCATGAACGTTTTGCTCAAAGCATTACTTGACGAGAGAGCCAAAAATGCTCGAACAGAAAAGATTGATGATCGCATAGGCAAGTTGATTGAAGAGAACAGGATACAGCAGGAGCTGCTTGATTCGTTAACACTTGATGCCAGAACATTTGAAGCGCAGGCAAAAACAGCAACACTCAAGTTGAGTGAAACGGTCGAAAAAGCAGTTGCCCAGGCCAAAGCAGATGGAGAACTTTCTAAAGCAACCCTTTCAAAGAAACTTGAAAAGCTGGAAGCCGACAATGGTTCCCTGATGCAACAAATGGCCAGCACCAAAAAAGTCGCTTTCGTTGCTCCAGAACGGGTCGCCAATTTACTCGATGATTTTTATGGCAAGCTGCGTACCAATCTGAAAGGTCTTGATGTGCGCGACAGTGAGGTGCGTCTGAAAGTCGGGTTTGCTTCAATGGGTTCCGACTCCAACAGCCAGTCAGGGTTTGTTATTCCAACCGCAGGAAACACAGCAGAAATCAAAGACAGTCTCGGAGAAGTGGTTTTGCGTCTTGGAAGAAATGATATCATTCAGAAATAATTTTTTTTGAGAAGCGTGAGGGCTGGGACGAGGAGATTAAAGTTCATACGTAACGGCAAAGCTTGA
Organism: uncultured Chlorobiaceae bacterium; assembly: GCA_903838095.1. GTDB lineage: Bacteria > Bacteroidota > Chlorobiia > Chlorobiales > Chlorobiaceae > Chlorobium. Next base: position 1,135 of record CAILXE010000035.1, on the reverse strand, counting down.
AACCAGGTTTCTTGGCAGATGACATTTGAGTGGGTTATCTGCCAAGAATTTCAATAACCAAATCCATCTCTTTAGAGGAAATTGCGCCAAGTTTTTTACCAATTCGTTCGACAGAGAGGGTTCTGATTTGGCTGATTTTAACCCATGACGGTTTTGGTAAATCGGCATATCGTATTTCGCCTCCCAGTATTCTGGCCAAGCATCAATCTCCCCGGCCAAGCCCTCTTCTGCCAGTTTGCATTCTTCAATTGGATCAAGTTTTGCGCACTCTTCAGCAAGTCGTGAATGCTTGATGCGTCCAATCTTTTCATACAATGCTTCCTGTATTGTATTGAAAAGATTGAGGAAAACCTTATTTCGCACCAGTTGCTCAATCTTTATCAAGGCGGCCTTGAGCGTCTCGCAGGGGTCGCTGGCGCTTCTTCATGATCATGCTTTATTTCCCTCGAAAAATTGTTGAAGAATGCAGTACGAGTAAGAGTAAAAATGTCTTTTCGAAGGTTTGTCTTGCAGCGAGCCCTTTTCTGTATGGTTGGTTTCCTACAGAATTATTCACATCTGAATGTTATAATTCCAAGCCAACATCTGCCTGAAATATTACAATAACAATAAATCAATGCTCTCCCGCCGTTTTCGTTGGAATTTCAACCTGTTCATTATCATCCGAACAATACTTGATCTTCATCAAAGAACAGGTCGTGTCAATAAAAATCTTCTGCATCAAGTTGCTCTCTGCTTATTGATGCAGGCAATTATTACATTTATGGTATAGTCAAAATAATGGTCAAACTGGAATTAAGCTAATGCTATTTGCCGCAGTCAGATCAAGTATTGATTCAATTACCACATAAAAATAATATGCCGATTCCTGATTTTCAAAGCATTATGCTTCCATTGCTCAAACTTTGCAGTGACGGACAAGAACATACCGGTCGCGAAATGGTTGAGGCATTGGCCTCCGAGTATCGATTAACTTCGGAAGAACTGAAGCAAATGAGCACACCGGAGTATAGTGTACCACCTCTACCGGAGCAAAGTGTACCAGCGATTCCGGAGCATAGTGTACCACCTGTACCGGAGTAAAGTGTACCAGGTATTCCGGGCGAAAGTGTACCACCCAATCAAGTCAGATTTG
>CAILXE010000034.1 GCA_903838095.1 uncultured Chlorobiaceae bacterium | reverse complement strand
TAGTCAGAAGGTTGATGAGCAGCAGCACTGTTGCCAAAGGCCATATTTTTCCCATAAGAATGGCTTTGTAGCTGAAGATGGCTGTAATGAAAAAGATTCCAAGAAAGAGATGTGCATAAACTTTTTTGTCACCGGGGTTGTAAAAGTGCATAGCGACAACAACCCAGAAAAATCCATAAGTGGCAAAAATAGTTCCCAGGTAAATCCTGATTTCCGGTGGTAATCCGACATCAAACAAGTACATGCAGGCTGCGGTGAAAAGCTGTGCCAAGCCGCCAAAATAGAAGGCAATATGGCCGAGATTTCTTCCAAGCTTTGCATGATCAGTTTCTTTGTCAAGTCCGAATCCCAACTGTTCTAACCCGAATACCCAGACCGTGACCACAAGACCGAATACTCCGATAGCTTCCGGATTAACAACATTCATTGCAATGATTCTCCGTTTTTATAGTTGAAAAAATTAAGAACACCGTCAAAAAAATGGCAATTTCAACGGGAACTCAAATGTAAGGTTAATTTTTTTTAAAGAATAATAGTATTGTGTTTCGAGCCTCTCTCCTGCTTTTTGGGCTCGGTTTTTCTGAGTGGGTATGTCATTATTTCTTGCTTAAAATGCATGACGCGATTGCTCTTTTTTTGGTTCATAGTTTTTGATTTTGACAGGTCGTATTCCCCGCTGCTTGCGTCGGGAAGGCTGTATGGATGATTCATATTACAATGTTTTGATGCGATGGCTGTACCTCAAGAAACTTTAATGTCACCCAATCCGGATATTTCCTTATCTCCGAAAAATCAATCGCTTTCAGGAAAACTTCTTTCGGCGTTCCCTGCTTTTGAGAGCCGGAATTTCAGACGATTTTTCCCCGGGCAGGTGGTCTCCATGACCGGAACATGGATTCAGATGGTGGCTCAGGGGTGGCTGGTGCTTGAAATAACAGGCTCAGCGTTTGACGTAGGGCTTGCTGCTGCGGCATCAACGGTGCCGACACTTTTTCTCTCACTGTTTGGGGGGGTTCTTGTTGATCGTTATCCGAGAAGAAAGATTTTGCTCTGGACGCAGTCGGCAGCTATGGTGCTCGCTTTTGTTCTGGGTATGTTTGCCATGACAGGTCACGTGACTCTCGAGATTATTCTTCTCCTCTCTTTTTTCCTCGGGTGCGTGAATGCTCTCAATGTTCCGGCGCTTCAGGCGTTTCTCAGTGAAATTGTAGAGCGGGAGCACCTTGCGTCAGCCATTGCCATGAATTCCGCTATTTATAATGGCTCTCGGGTTATCGGGCCAGCCATTGCAGGAATGCTTATTTCTGCAACAGGAACGGGGACGGCCTTTCTGGTAAACGGGTTCAGTTTTTTTGCTGTTATTATTTCGCTGCTTTCCATGAAAGACAAGCAAAAAGCTCCCATAACACCTCTTGCCCAGCATCCTCTGCAAGCTATAAGGGAGGGGCTAAACTATTCCTGGAAGCATCCCGTTATCAGAACAGCAATTATCTATATCGCGGTGATCTCCATTTTTGCCTGGTCTTATGTTACCATGCTTCCTGTTATAGCCAAGCATACTTTCCACATGAACGCATCCGGCCTTGGCACGCTTTACGGGATATCAGGACTCGGTTCGGTTGTTGGTACGGTGCTGGTTTCGATGTACTCGGGAAAAGTTGACCGGCTTGTTTTTATTGCTGGCGGGACAACGCTGTTTTCTCTTGCTCTTATCGCATTTACTTTTACGACGTCGCTTCCACCGGCACTTTTTTTCCTTTTTCTCGGAGGATTCGGACTTGTTGCGGCAGTTTCAACCATCAGCGCCACAATTCAGGGTGCGGTTGATGACCGTTACAGGGGACGGGTGATGAGTCTCTATATGATGGTGTTCATGGGGTTCATGCCAATTGGAAATCTTGCGATTGGCTATCTTTCGGAACATTTTGGAACCGGGGTTGCCATTCGTCTGGGATGTCTGGTAACGATTCTTGCGGCAGCGGTGCTTGTTCTCTCAAGTCAGGGGATACGCAAAGCCTACGGAGATTATGGAGCATCATAAGGCACAACCAAAAAACAAAAAAATACGATAATGAAACAAGACGATTTGTCTGATGAGGAATGCAAGAGTCTTACATGAAAAGAATAGTCTTATCCTGTAACGCCTAAGCTTTGTTCAATCCTGAAAGAATTGCCCGGAGGCTTTCCTGCCCGATCTTTCGAACTCCGGCGCGGCACCGCCCTGCAGGCGCTGTGCCAGATCCAGACAGCGGTCGAGCAGGGCGCGTGAACCGTCATGCAGCTTTTTGTTGTGCTTGACCATCTCAACGTTGCGCTCCATGTCTTCCGCCGTCCAGCCGCGACTGT
>CAILXE010000033.1 GCA_903838095.1 uncultured Chlorobiaceae bacterium | reverse complement strand
GTGTATATTCATGCCTGAAATTGACAGTCGCCTGTTGTTTTCTGTTGTAACCTTTTTTTATCTCTTACACCGCGTTTTTTTATCATGGAAACAATCGATCGACTGGAACTTCGCTATGAAGTTGCCCGAAAAGCGATTCATCTGTCATCCCTTTCGATCCCGGTGATTTACTGGTTTATCAGCAGGGAACTTGCTCTTCTTCTGCTCATTCCTCTGTTTTCAGGTTTTTTCCTGATCGATCTGCTGAAAAATTTTTTTGCGCCTGTGTCAGTATGGTATCACAAAACGTTTGATTCCATGCTGAGAACACATGAACTTGAGGGAAATAAAGCATATCTGAATGGAGCGACCTATATTGTTATGTCGGCTCTTCTGCTTGTCCTTTTTTTCCCTAAAATTATTGCGGTTACAGCTTTTGCCATGGTGGCTGTTTCAGATACGCTGGCGGCCATTATCGGAAAAATATTTGGACGGCACAAGTTTGGACAGAAAAGTCTTGAAGGAAGCGCCGCGTTTTTGATTTCGTCGTTAGTGATTGTCGCTCTTGTGCCAGGTCTGAATATCTTTATCGGAATTATCATGGCTGTTACCGCCACGTTAACCGAAGGCTTTATTGTCAGTATCAAAGACTTCAGGATTGACGATAATCTTGCGATACCACTGGCCAGTGCAACGCTTGGGGTCGCCTGTACTCACTTTTTTCTATGACGGGAGCTCTTTCGGCGCCGAAATGATCATGCAGACACTTCTTACAGATTCAGCAGAAGAGGCCGCCAGCTTTCTTAATTCTGGCGGGGTTGTTGCCTTTCCAACAGAAACTGTCTATGGTCTTGGCGCCGGAATCTGTTATCCCGAAGCAATCACCCAGATTTTCCGGGCAAAAGGCCGACCGGGAGATAATCCGCTTATTGTCCATATTTACAGCCTTGAACAACTCGCTGAGGTTGCCTCTGATATCAACCCGGATGCAGGGAAACTGATTGACTGTTTTTTTCCCGGCCCACTCACCCTTGTGCTGAAAAAAAATCCCGCAGTACCGGACACTGTAACCGGCGGACTTGATACTGTCGGAGTCCGCTGTCCTTCAAATCCGGTCGCACGGGAGTTTCTCCGTCTCTCTGCATCTCCGGTTGCCGCTCCTTCGGCCAATCTTTCAGGACTTCCGAGCGCAACAAGCTGGGAGGCTGTCTACCATGATCTGAACGGAAAAATTGATTGTCTCCTCAGGGGCACACCGAGTGCAATTGGCCTTGAATCAACGATTGTTGACTGTTCCGGATCAATTCCTGTACTGCTGAGGGCCGGAGCCATAACGCTTGAGCAACTCCAGAGTGTTGTGCCTGAATTATCAGCTAACCGCAATCTGAACACACTCTCTCCTCCAAAATGCCCCGGGCTGAAATATCCTCATTATGCACCAAAAGCGGCTGTTGTGCTCCTGGAGGCACATACTACGCAAGCCGTGGGCTGCTCTTCAGCTTATATTGGCCTCTCTTCTCCTCCAGAGGGTGTGTCGCTTGTCAGGCTTTGCCGGGATACTGAAGAGTACGGCAGAGAACTCTTCAGCTTTTTCCGGCATTGTGATGCCCAGGGCATTGACACAATTTACTGTGAGCTACCTTCAAGCAAGGGGCTTGGCCGGGCAATCAGGGACAGGCTGATGCGCGCTGCCGGAAAAAAGTAACCCATCCATCCTCATTCAGAACGACAATAAACAACCGAGGTGACATGAGCCAGGTGCGCTGGTCGCTCGCTCATCGTTGCCACTGCTGTATACTTTCCGGTCACTATACCAGGTCGTTTCAAACCTCGCCGCAAGCTTCATCTGTTTAAAAGGCTGCCATGTGGTTACAATAAACAGAGATTTACCCACTCCATTGTAGACTCCGAGACTGGATGTCAGTGGCAGGTCATCCTCATAGGCATAGATGGCCGCATCGTAATCATTCGTATTAAAAATGGTTAAACGCCCTTTCAAACCAAATGCTCCGCCATCGTACCCCACTTGTTGATACACCATTCTGCCATAAAAGCGTTTGTCTCCGGCAAGATATTTCTTGACGACATTTTTCAGCTCTCCACGGGTTCTCAGGCGAACATGCTCTGACACAGAAACATTACAGTCCAACTGACAGCGATTGGTTACTTGTGGCAGCGGTGTCCAGAAAGCAATTTTTGACGTGCCCTGGTTTTTTTGCTCTTCTTTGTATTTGTGTTGTAGCTGAAGATTCCACGCAAACACTGAAGATTGTTTCCACGTCATGAAAACTCTGGAATCATTGCCATCAGAAGGGTATTGACAATGATCGCCAAGCACAGGAAAGGTAAAAAAATCATAATACCCCCTGACAGTGACTCTGTTACTGATCTTGGCCTGAACGCCAAGATAGTATCCGTCCTCGTTTGACGCCCCATCTCCCCTTTCGGCAAAAGCGCCTGCAAATGGAGAATAATAGTTCACGCCATAGCGTCTGAGAGCGGCAACGGCGCTGACTCCCCGAAGCACCTCGTACTCTGCGCCTGCTGTCCAGGAGGCATCATCGGGGTGTCTGGAAAACGCTGACTCAGAAAAAAGACCAACTTTTCCGACAGAAAAAGCTGTTTCAAAACTGTAGAGGCCTACTGAAGAGATGCTGCTCGCAGCAGCCTCCGGTTCAAGAGAATCAAAGGGTTGAGAATAGTTACCATAAAGTACACTGCACCCAACTCTTCCACTCACAACTCCTGCTTGATAATGATAGAGAAGATTTGCTCCGGAAAGAGTTTCAAGGACGTTGTCTTTTCTGCTGATTTCCAAAACGGTTCGATGGTAACCCGATGTGCTGAAACTTGTTATGACACCGTCGCCATTGATAATGGCATCAAGATGATTTGACGAATAAAAAAGCGTCACTTCAAGAGGATCAAGCTTCAGTGTCGTTGCCGCGCCTTGCAGAAAACCGAATTCCGAACTTGATGCACTTGGAGTCAACTGCTTTGATGAAAGCCTGACGCTTCCGGTAGGATCGGTTCCTTTTGAAAAATACCGTCCCTGTCCAATAAGCAGACCCTGGGCAAAACTCAGCCTGTAATTGCCAAGCACTGCCATTTTAATGGCACCAAGATCGCTGGCGCTTATGCTTAACGAGGAAAAGTCATCAATGGCCGGCTCTCCGATATCCTTTTCCAGTACCAGGCTTGCCGACAGATGAGACACCGACAATTCGGCCCGGTGATACTCTTTGAAGTTTGATCCTGCGTATTTACCATTTAAAATTCCTTTTCGCGGAGTGGTTTCCCAAAACAGGCGGCTGTAGAGGGAACCATCAACGTCAACGGCTTTTGTTGAAGGTGACTTTGAAGATGGCTGCTCTTTTTTTACTCGAACATAAGGAGCAATACGTGCTGTTTTCTCTTGGCCGATAACAGTATCAAGTTCTCGCAAAGAGTGTATTGGACCGTTGTCACGGCGCCAGGCAAGAATGGCTTGCACATCTGAGCTTTGAAGCCAGGGAAGCTGACGCAGTTCTTCGAAATCAGCGTCATTGAGAGATATTTTATTTTTTTTAAGCTCCCCTATCACGTCAAACAACCGATCAATATTTACTTCGGATTCCACATTATTGAGCAAATCCTGAAGATCATCATTGTCTCCGGCCAGTGCTGAAAAAGAAAAAAAAGAGAACGCAAGACAAACAAAAAACGTCATGCCCACCAGAAGGGCATGACGTTTCAAGAGAGATGAAAGCTGTCGCATAAACAATGGTGGTTTTGTATTGTTAACAAAACCGGCGACTGCTTATGGGCTTTCCGTCAACTTATAGAGTGCCTGAACCTCATTACGGCTCAGATATCGCCATTCGCCCCGCCGGAGTTCTCCTGCCTGAAGGCCTGCATAAGCAACCCTTTCAAGCCGTTTAACCTCAAAACCGAGGGTTTCGAACATTCGTCGTACCTGATGATTCTTTCCTTCATGAATGCTCAACAGTACCTGCATCCCTTCGTCAAGTATTTTTGCCCTGCAGGGACTGACCTTTTCCCCGGTGTCTTTCAAACGCATTC
>CAILXE010000032.1 GCA_903838095.1 uncultured Chlorobiaceae bacterium | reverse complement strand
TCATAGAGAATTTCGGTAAACCCGTGGGCGCCGCTATTCAGTACTGTTGCAGCGCCTGCCGGAGTTGCGGCAAACAGTGCTGTCCCCCCCAGAATCAGCGCGGGATGAACCAGCAAAGCAAGCAGCGCAAGCGTCATTTCACGGGTTTCAACCTTTCGGCCAAAATACTCGGGTGTACGGCCCACCATCATGCCACAGATAAATACGCCAACAATGATAAAAATAAACATGTTGATGAGGCCAACACCAACGCCGCCAAAAACCACATTCATCCACATACCGGCGAGTGGCACAAGACCGGTGAGCGGGTTGAGACTGTCGTGCATGCAGTTGACAGAGCCATTGCTGGTCGCCGTTGTCACTGCCGCCCACAAAGCACCTGCCCCGTAACCAAATCGAAGCTCCTTGCCTTCCAGATTTGAGGTTATGTCAACGGGAAGGCCAGAGAGAGCGGCTGCCGGAGCACCTTCAAACCAGAGTGCCACGGCGCTTTTCAACAGAAGCAACGCCATCATAACCGAGAACATCACAACAGCATCACGCATTCTCCCCGTCATGCGTCCGAACATCCAGACCGAAGCCATGGGCAGTAAAACAATACAGGCACACTCAACGATATTGGTAGAGCATGAAGGATTTTCGAAAGGATGAGCTGAATTTCCGCCAAAAAAACCTCCACCGTTTGTGCCGAGCTGCTTGATCGCAACCATGGCGGCGACTGGCCCGCGTGCTATAGTTTGCGTTGCGCCCTCCAGAGTCTGAGCTATAACCGCGCCATCCAAAGTCATCGGAACACCGCCTGCAAGAAGAAGAGAAGCGACAACAAGAGCCAGCGGCAGTAAAATAAATACGGTAATACGCAGCAGATCGCTGTAAAAGTTGCCGACAGTGTGTTTCCCGCCGAGCGCTCTGGCAAGAGCCGCAAGACAGGCAATTCCTGTGGCGGCTGAAACAAACTGCAACCACATCAATCCGAAAAGCTGGGAAAAATAGCTCATGGATGCCTCGCCAGAGTAGTGCTGGAGATTGGTGTTTGTGACAAAGGATGCCGCAGTATTGAAGATAAGGCTTGCCTCAAGCGGCCCCTTCGCATCAGGATTGAGTGGAAGCCACTTCTGCAGGGCAAGAATCATCGTCACAAAGGCAAACATCGCAACGTTGAAAACTATCATGGAAAGGAGATAGCGCTTCCAGTCCTGCTCTTCGAGCACTGAGTTTCCTCCGATTTTGCTGAAAACCCCTGAACTCCATCGCCCATAAACGGATGTCTGACCGGGCTCGATTATCTGTGCCATAGCGTTCCCAAGAGGCCACGACAAAAAGACGGGAACAACGAGAACCAATAAAAAAAGCAGCAGCATGACGTGATTGTTTAAAATTTCTCAGGATTGACAATGGCAAAAACCAGATACACCATGCAGGCGAGAAACGTGAGTAAAACAATAATATCCATGTTAACCTCCGATATGAAACGTGATACCGACCAAAGCAGCAAGCCCTGCAAGAATCAGAAAAATGAGTATGCCGAGATACAAGTGATGGTATACATTCATGATAGTCCCCTTTTTTCTGTTCAATAGCCTGTATGCCTTCAGGATGATTGGCTCTCTTGTCGAACAGGCAGCGTGAAATAAAATATCGATCCCTTTCCCGCGACGTTTTCAGCGCCAACGCTTCCTCCATGTGCCTCAACAATCTCTTTCACAATCGACAGCCCGAGACCAATGCCGCTCGTTGCCGTTTGGCCGGGAACCCGGTAAAACCTTTCAAAAAGATGCTCAAGATGTTCAGATGCAATGCCGTTCCCGGTGTCTTCAACGGAAAACCTGATCTTGTCATGCTCGTCAGATGCGCTGATGGTGACTTGACCGCCCGGAGAAGTGAACCGCAATGCATTTGAAAGAAGGTTTGCAAAAACATGCTGGATGCTTTCCGGATCTGCGATGACGTCAGGCAACCCTTCATGAAGAGTGTTGACAATGGCAACACCCTGATCACCGGCGTGAACAAGGAACGGCTCAATGCCTTCGCAACTGAGACGAAAAGGAGAGACGGGAACTCTTTTCAGGGGGGCTTTTCCCGATTCAATCCGGTTAAGCTCCAGAAGATCATCAAGCATACGCGCAAGCCGCTCACTCTCATCGCGTGCAGCCATCAACAGATCGGCCTGCTGTTCGTTGAGATGACCGATACGCTCTTCGAGCAGAAGATGAACCGACATTCGCAACGAGGTGAGAGGAGTCCGCAACTGGTGGGATACCGTCGCAATAACACTGCGTTTGAGTTCAAGCTGTTCATGAAGCTGTGTCACATCCCTGAAAATCAGCGCTGTCCCGGAAAACTCTTCGCGCTCAGCGCTAAACGGAACAGGCAGCGCTACTGGTTGAAAAAAGTACTCGCGACTCCCTTCAAAATGCTGAATGTATTCGTTACCCTCTTCTGACTCCGTTGCGTCACCCTGTCGAATTGCTTTCTGCCACACTCCCTTCAGCCAGTCATGACCGATATCCTGAACATACACACCCTGTTGCAAGCCAAAATAGCGTTCAGCAGTGTCAGTGGATACTTCAACTCGTCCATTCGCATCCAGCACCGCTATCGGCAAGGGCAGAACCTTGAATACCTCCTGCGTTACCCTCCGACTCCGATAAAGCTTCTCCTGATCGCTTTTGCGCAATTGCCGGAGCGTGGCCGCCATGTCGTTAAATGATCGTGAAAGCTGCCCGATTTCATCCATTGATGTGGTATCAAGCACAAGATCAAGATTGCCATTGCGAATCTCCTTGACTGACGCCGTCAGCTTTTTGATCGGCATGAGAATCCATCGATGAGACTGAACGCTGAACAATACTGCAAGAAGCGCACTGGCAAAAATAGCCGCCAGCATGGTATTGTGTGCTGAAGCCGCCATCTGGCGGGCATTATCGTTTGCTGCCTCCATGTTTGCCTGGTTCATCTCCAGAACCTCGGCGGAGAGTTGCTTGATATGATGAAAAAGCGGAAGAAGGTCAGAAAAATAGAGGCGCTGCCTTTCTGACAAAGAGGTCGATTGAAGTGTTACCTGTTTAATAATAATCTGGTATTGGAGAAAAAGGGTATTGATCTGCATGGCTTTCTGATGTTCACCGGGAAGAGTGATATTACCAAGCTCCACGCGCAGTGCCTGACTGAAATTCTCTTCATTCTCCCGAATAGTCTTCATTCCTTCATCGCCATGCCCGGTAAAGGTAAAAAGGACGCCACTGTCAATGCGCTCAAGAGACTCCGTCATTTTCTGACAGGCAACCACACTGCGATAGTTTTGTCTGAGAATAACATCAATAGCGCCGCCAAGGGCATCAAGGTGACGGATCGTAAGCACCCCTATTGCCGCAATAATGAGGAGCAGACCTCCGAATCCAAGAACAAGCTTTTGTCGTATACCAATCATCCATAACCTCCTGAGTCAATTCATCTTCATTATTGAAGCAAAAAACGTACCAATATTGTAATTGCTTATGCTGTAGCAGAAAAAAGGGGTAGTAGAACAGTCAGTCCTTGAAATAATCAAGGGTACAGCAACTGACAGCTTGCATTTTTCAAACTGCCGTGGGCAGGGAAATCATAGAAAAAAGAGTGCACTAAACCTTGACAGGCAAAATCACAAAAGGAATACCGTGCACATAAAGATTTCGCTGGACAGCAAAAACCGTGTAGTTATGCAGCCATCGGTCCATCATAGACTCTTTTGTGAAAACAAGCTGTCCTCCAAAAAAGACAATGTCCGGAAATTTCTTCCTGATGGCAGGAACGAGCTTGTTCACTTCATCAACGACATCGGTTCCGAGAGAGAAATAAGCTTCAGCATAGTAGCCATGCTCCCTCATGTAGTCAAGATACTTTGATGTTTCATTCCGAACAAAGTTGCCAAGATTATCTATTTCATCAGCTCCCTTGAAGTTTCCGGCATCAATAGAACCTATTTCAACAAAAACATAATTTTTGTAACTATTGCCGAAAAGACGGAAAACACTGAACAGCGTATGCAAACCAAGACCGTTAAACCCATTCACTAAAATAGCGGCGGTCTTCGCCTTTTGATCAAAAACCGGAACCGGCGTAACCTGATCACTCTCATTGTCATGCACATCCGAACCTGTCAGCACGGCAGCCTCCACAATAACATCAAGCCGTTTCAAAATTTGATATGTCTTGTTGTAGTGCCGCTTGATAAAAAAAGCACCCATAACCAGCACTCCTGTGATGAGGATAGTCACCCATCCGCCTTCATAAAACTTGAGTACCAGGACAGAGATAAGAATAAAAGTCGTCAGCATCAGTCCAACGCCATTAATAAGAAGCTTTCTTGCCCACAGCTTTTCTGACTCTCTTTTTTCCCACCAATGGCGAACCATTCCAAGTTGTGAAAGCGAGAACGTGACAAAAACGTTAATGCTGTACAGCACAATGAGAAAATCGACAGATCCGTTTGATGCGAGCATCATGGCAAGTGAGGCAAATCCCATCACAAGAATGCCTCTTTCCGTCACCAGTCTGTCACTCAGCATGGCAAAACGCGTTGGCAGCCATTTGTCGAGCGCCATATTAGCAAGAACCCTCGGCCCGTCAAGAAAGCCTGTCTGTGCCGCAATAAAAAGCAGCACCGCTTCTGAAAAGAGAGTAACCCATACAAAAGCAACACCATACCAGCCTTTCCATGATGCCGTGATACTCTCAAACAGAATCGCATTGAGAGTTTTTCCCGGCATATCCCGTACATCAAAAAGGATATATGCCAACATGAGCCCCATGACGGTCAATGAGAGAGAGATGGCCATATACTTCATGGTTTTTTTGGCGGTTACCACTTTCGGTTCACGCAAAACAGGAAGGCCATTACTGACGGCTTCAATGCCGGTAAAGGTTCCCGCACCAAGGCTGTAGGCTTTCAGGACAAGAAAGAGTACCCCAAAAAATCCGAGCGTATGGAATGAACGGGAAAGCTCACGCCCGGTTTCATGATAGACCGTACCAAAATTTGCCAGATGG
>CAILXE010000031.1 GCA_903838095.1 uncultured Chlorobiaceae bacterium | reverse complement strand
TGATTCTCTCTTTCATGAGTTCCCGGCAATCAGCCGGGCAGTGTGGAAAACAAAGGCTATAGCCGAGCTCAAGGAAACGCCTTACGATACCATTGTCTGGCATACTCCAGACGGCTTTGATCTTGAGCCATGGCACTCTTCTGAAGCGGCGGCGCAACACCTCGCCATACCAGTCACCAAACAGGTGAACTCCTGGAATAATTGCCACCGCATTACCGTTCACGATCCGGAAACTGCAAACAAAGCCGCACTAAAATGCTTTGAACAGGATGCTGCGGCGGTTGAGTTCCTGATGACTGATCCATCTCTCTGCTCCCTGGATAACCTTAACCGACTTTTTGCAGGCATCAAGACATCTGCTGTTGCCATCCACTTTTCGGGCACTCTTCCGCCTGCTGCTGAATTTTTGAAAACCCTTGCCGACATTCCCGGCTTTGCTGTGAACTCAGGCGGACTGCTTTCAGAAGCTCCTGTTGTTTCAAAAGAACAGGATGCCGCACTTTTTGAATCAGGCAGGAAACTTCCCGGATTCAGATTTCTGGCTGTCGATACCATCCCCGGCCATGAAAAGGGTTCCACATCCGCCCAGGAAATTGCACTGGCGCTTGCCGGTACAAGCGAGTACCTTGATCGCTTTCTTCAGGCAGGAATTCCTGCTGACAATATTGTATCGGCAATGGAAATCATCCTGCCGATCGGTTCAAGCCATTTTACCGAGCTGGCGAAACCCAGGGCCCTGCGCTATCTGCTTGGGCATTTGCTCAAGGCTTACGGAGCATCAGGCTCTTCTCTGCCAAGGCTCTTTGCCAGAACATCCGAAAGAAACCGCTCGCTGCTTGATCCCTATACCAATGTGCTTCGATTGACGACTGAAGCTGTTTCGGGAATTCTCGGCGGATACGATACTCTTCAGATTGGCGCATTCGACACCGGGCTTTCTGTCAAACCAGAGATTGCTGAACGTATTACCGCAAATATTCATCTCATTCTTAAGGAAGAGGCATCGCTTGACCGTGTGGTTGATCCTGCGCAGGGTTCAAACTACATCGAGGCATTGACAAGAAACCTTGCTGAATCAGCCTGGAATATTTTCAAGAATATCGAATCGGCAGGAGGTTTGGCTGAAGCAACACAAAGCGGCATGATCGATACCTTGATTGCCGAGGCTGAAATAAAACGGCGTAAAACCCTCGAAAACCGCAAGAAAACTCTGATTGGCGTTAACCGCTATCCCTGGCCTCTCAGTCCGGAACAGGCTGAAAACATCGATGCTCTTGAACTGGCGGCGGAGAAAATGGCGTCAGGAAACGAAATCGCCGACTATGAACTGGTGCGCATGAAAACTCTTGCGCACGGCATCAAGTCCGGCAAAACCCCATCAATCTTTATCTGGATGCTGGGCGACCCTGTCGTCAGTTTCAGACAGGCAACGTTTACTGAAGATTTCTTCAACTGTGGAGGTTTTGAAATTGCAGGAAATGCCGCTCTTCCACTTGAGGAGAGTTCATACAACAATGTCCTCGAAAACAAACCTGACATTGTTGTGCTCTGTATTGCTGAAAAAGATCCTCTCCCCACAGGAGAAATTATCTGCAACAAGTTGCGTTCACTTCACCCGAACATTATCATCGTTATGGCCGGAAAACCACAAAAAGAGCATGAAAAGATTCTCAATGCAGGTCTTGACAGTTTTATTTATACCGGTGTCAACGTCCTTGACATGCTGAAATCCTTTCAACATAAAACGGGAGTGCAATGAGACCGGACTTTTCAGGAATCGATATTTTCGCTGCCGCCCCAACCACTTCGACCGTCGCGGCTCAGCAGTCGGAATGGACAACCGCCGAGGGCATTGACATCAAATCCATATACCAGCTTTCGGACACTGACGGAGCTGACCATCTGAATTTTGCGCCAGGTTTTGCACCCTATATCGGTGGGCCGTACAGCACCATGTACACCACCAGACCCTGGACAATACGACAGTATGCCGGTTTTTCGACTGCCGAAGAGTCGAACAATTTTTATCGCAAGAATCTTGCCGCTGGCCAGAAAGGGCTTTCGGTTGCGTTTGATCTTCCAACCCATCGCGGGTATGACTCAGATCATGAACGGGTCATCGGTGACGTCGGCAAAGCCGGTGTTGCAATTGACTCGGTTGAAGACATGAAGATCCTCTTCGACCAGATCCCGCTTGGCGATATTTCGGTCTCCATGACCATGAACGGAGCAGTGCTTCCCGTCATGGCCTTTTACATTGTAGCGGCTGAAGAGCAGGGTGTGTCACCGGACAAACTGAGCGGCACCATCCAGAATGATATTCTCAAGGAGTTCATGGTTCGTAACACCTATATCTACCCTCCTGAACCATCCATGAAAATTATCGCCGACATCTTCCGCTACACCAGCGAAAAGATGCCGAAGTTCAACTCTATCAGCATCTCGGGCTACCATATTCAGGAAGCGGGCGCTACCGCCGATCTTGAACTTGCATTCACGCTTGCTGACGGGCTTGAATATATTCGTACCGGACTGAAAGCCGGGCTTGATATTGATGCCTTTGCACCGCGTCTCTCATTCTTCTGGGGAATGGGAATGAACTATTTCATGGAAATTGCAAAATTGCGGGCAGCAAGAATGCTCTGGGCAAAAATTGTGAAGCAGTTCAACCCGAAAAATCAGAAATCACTGATGCTGCGCTCGCACTGCCAGACCTCAGGCTGGAGCCTGACGGAGCAGGATCCCTTCAACAACATTACACGCACCTGCCTTGAGGCGCTTGCGGCAACACTCGGCCATACCCAGTCGCTTCATACCAATGCGCTCGACGAAGCAATAGCGCTTCCTTCGCCTTTTTCAGCAAGAATTGCCCGCAATACACAGCTTTACTTGCAGGAAGAGACCGATATCACGAAAAGCATTGACCCATGGGCCGGATCATCATACATCGAATATCTTACCGGTGAGCTGGCCGCAAAGGCCTGGAAAATCATCACGGATATCGAAGAGGCCGGAGGGATGGTCAAAGCTATCGAGCAGGGGCTCCCGAAATTGCAGATTGAAGAGGCAGCAACCCGCAAACAGGCACGCATTGACAGCGGCAAAGAGATTATTGTGGGTGTCAATGGCTATAAAACCACCAGTAAAACCGATATCGAACTGCTCGAAGTTGATAACACGCTGGTGCTTGAGCAGCAGCTCCGGCGCCTTGCAACCATCAAGGCAGAACGAGACAATGAAGCCTGTGCTCAGGCGCTGAAGGCCATTGAAGAGAGCGCCGCTTCGGGAGAGGGAAATCTACTGGAGCTTGCCGTTGAAGCCGCAAGAAAAAGAGCTACTCTCGGCGAGATATCTTCAGCCTGTGAAAAGACATTCGGTCGGTACCGTGCCATCACCAGACTCAACAGCAGTATCTATATGTCGCAGATGAAGGATAACACACTCTTTAAGGAGGCACTGCAGCTTGCTGATACCTTCGCTTCGCTTGAGGGTCGCCGTCCGAGAATAATGGTCTCCAAAGTGGGCCAGGATGGCCACGACCGTGGCGCAAAAGTTATTGCCGCCGGATTTGCCGATATTGGCTTTGATGTCGATATCAGTCCGCTTTTCCAGACTCCTGAAGAGGTGGTGCAGCAGGCTCTCGACAACGATGTGCATCTGGTTGGCATATCGAGCCTTGCCGCAGGCCACAAGACCCTTATTCCAAAAATCATTGAAGAGCTGAAGGCTCACGGCCGGGAAGATATTCTGGTCATTGCAGGTGGCATTATTCCTGAACGCGATCACGCATTCCTCTATGAGAAGGGGGTCGCAGGGATTTTTGGGCCGGGTACGGTGATAGCCGAAGCAGCTATCACGATTTTGAAGAAAATGATAGCACAGTTTGAGGAGTAGGGCTCGAGAGTCTCAGAAGCCGGTAATTCATTACGTTGAGACGCTCTTGAAGAAACAGATACGAAAAGACGTTGCCTGAGGTCACTGAGCTTGTCGAAGTGCCCGAAGGCGACGTCAACATAACTCCACACCATTTACTCCAAACACGGAGATCATTTACCAAACTCAAGACAAGAGAAAGGAGGTTACTATGAGTGCAAAGAAAATCTTGATGCTCGTCGGAGACTACGTTGAAGACTATGAGGTAATGGTGCCTTTTCAGGCTCTCCTGATGGTTGGGCATATCGTCCACGCTGTCTGTCCGAACAAAAAGGCTGGCGAACAGGTACGAACAGCAATACACGATTTTGAGGGTGACCAAACATACAGCGAAAAGCGCGGTCACAACTTTACGCTCAATGCTACCTTTGCAGAGGTCAAAGCCGAAAACTACGACGCACTGGTTATCCCTGGTGGTCGAGCACCGGAATACATCCGCCTGAACAAGAACGTGCTTGAGATGGTGCAGCACTTTTCACAAGCAGACAAGCCCATTGCTGCCATCTGCCACGGTGCACAGTTACTCGCTGCTGCTGGAGTCATCTGCGGTAAAGCGTGCTCCGCTTACCCCGCTGTGGGACCAGATGTAACTCTTTCAGGAGGAACGTATGTCGATATTCCAATGGACCAAGCCCACGTTGATGGCAAGTTGGTTACTGCGCCCGCCTGGCCTGCTCACCCCGATTGGCTTGCCAAATTCCTCATCGTCTTAGGAACAAGGATTGAACCATAGAGTAAGATAAACTGCAAACAATATCATGCTGTTGGCGGCTCACTACAATACAGCAGACTTGAATAAAGTCAGAGTGTGCCGCCAGCATTTACCAAAAATACCTGATCAGCTTTGGCCATCAATTGCTTCTGCAATGCAAGGCATGGAAGATAAGATTTATACCACCTTGCTGACTTACGCGATAGCAAGCTATCAAAAAATCGCAATCTTTTAAACTGGTTGTAAGAAACATTTTTATACCGATCCGTATAAAATTGCGTAAATATAGCACAATTTAAATGATAAGTGTTTTAGATTTTTGTAATTAACTGTTTTTCAACAGGCTTCAAATTTGCGTCTTATGTGGGTTATAATTCAAAAATCTGCGGTTTAGGCGGATCCATCTAATTATTGTTAGGCTCCTTTTCGAGCTAAGAGAAAATGATGGACAGAAATAAGAATCCATGGGATATACCAGAATGGCACGCGCTAGGTCGTGAGGCTGCATTGGTGCGCCACTTGATTGGTCTGCCAAGATTCTTGTCGAAAATGTATCATCTCATCCTAAACCCATCGAATTCGACGGGTTTAGAAAATTTTCTGCTTGTCGAAGTGCTCGAGGACAAACAAATAAGCTTCGACAAGATTATTCAAGAATTAACACCCGTAGATGCTCAAATTTGAACCACTGCGCGTGTAATCAGACGACCCCCATGACCAGACACCATGAACCCGATATAGAGAGCATTGTCAGCGGCATTATGACGGGCAACCGCCATACGCTGAGCCGAGCCATCACCTTGATTGAATCGCAACGACCAGATCATCAGCAGAAAGCGCATGAGATTCTCGACCGCTGTCTCGCAAAAAAAACGAACTCGATTCGTATCGGTATTACCGGTTCTCCAGGCGCTGGCAAAAGTACCTTTATTGAGGCACTGGGCGAAGAGATCATCAATCAGGGACTTACGCTTGCCGTCCTTGCCATAGACCCGAGCAGTCAGCAATCCAAAGGAAGTATTCTCGGCGACAAGGCTCGCATGGAGAAACTCTCGGCAAGAAAGGAGGCTTTTATCCGTCCAACGGCCTCTTCAGGCTACCTGGGAGGTACCTCGCCAAAAACCCACGAGGCCATTGTCCTCTGCGAAGCAGCAGGGTATGACGTTATTCTTGTGGAGACCGTCGGCGTTGGACAGTCGGAGGTACTGGTTGACACTATGGTAGATTTTATTCTGCTGTTGATGCTTCCTGGTTCAGGGGATGAACTGCAGGGCATCAAGCGTGGCATCATGGAGATTGCTGATGCTGTGGCTATCACGAAAACGGATGGCGATCAATCAGGTATTGCTGCTGTCTCAAAGGCTGAATTCGAGGCTGCCATCAGAATGCTGCCCGCCAAACACCCGCAGTGGCAACCTCGCGTTTTTCTTACCTCAGCCCTTACCGGCATCGGCATAAAGGAGGTCTGGCAGAATATTTCAGAATATTTTGCACAGATGAGTGCGCAACATATTCTGGAAGAACGACGGAAGCAACAGCTCAAACACCTCCTCTACACCGTGCTGGATGAGATGCTGAAAAAAGAGTTCTTCTCGCACCCCGACATCATCAGTTCAAAAGAGAGTATTGAACAACAAGTCCTTTTGTCAGAGCTCAGCCCTTTCAGCGGCGCCAATGCCCTGATGGCCACCTTCAATCATCGCCGATAAACTCTTTTTCTTCAGCCTTGACAATCAATACCGGACATTGGGCTTTACGAACAACTGTCTCAGCAACGCTGCCCATAATGAAACGGCTCAGACCTTTCTTGCCATGAGAACCCATAATGACAAGATTAATTTCAGGGTCGCCCGATTTATCAAGTATCACATCAGCAGGGTTACCTATCTCAACCGCACACTCAGCTTTCAGACCGGCCCCAAGCAAATCCTGAAGAACAACCTCAAGATCTTCCAGGGCTGCCTTTTCGAGATCCTCTTCAAGTGGAACGTAATTTAAGGTAATATCAACCGCCATAGGCCTCGGCTCAACGACATTCAGCAAATAGACGGACGAGCCCATACTCGCAGCAAACTCCCTGGCATACTGCACCGCCTTGCGTGAGGCGTCAGAAAAATCAACAGGACAAAGAATCGAATGAATCTTGAACATGATCGGAATAGTTTAGGTTGCCTGGGAAGAATCAGACCGCCTGCCTTCTATAAAAGGCTTGAGAAGGTCAATCGGTAACGGGAAGATAATCGTGGAATTGTTCTCAGCAGAGATATCCTTCAGCGTCTGCAAATAGCGAAGCTGAAGAGCTGAGGGACTAGCTGCAATAATCCTTGCCGCATCGGCAAGGCGCTGTGCTGCCTGGTACTCACCTTCCGCATTGATGACTGTGGAGCGGCGTTCACGTTCAGCCTCAGCCTGTTTGGCCATCGCCCGGCGCATCTCTTCAGGAAGATCAATCTCCTTCACCTCCACCTTGGCAACCTTGACACCCCAAGGCTCGGTATCCTTGTCAAGAATTGTCTGAATACGGTCATTGATTTCATCCCGTTCAGCAAGCAAATTGTCAAGTTCCCCTTGGCCGCACACACTGCGAAGCGTTGTCTGAGCCAACTGTGACGTTGCAAAATGAAAATCGGCAACCTCCACAATCGCCTTTATTGGATCAAGAACACGAAAATAGACCACCGCACTCACCTTCACCGATACGTTATCGCGGGTGATAATATCCTGGGGTGGCACGTCAAGCGTCACCGTCCGAAGATCAACCTTGACCATTTTATCAATCCCGGGAATAAGAATAATGATCCCCGGTCCTTTTGCTGCAATAATCCGACCAAGGCGGAAAATCACACCCCGTTCATACTCCCGAAGAATTTTTACCGCTGAGACAAAAAAGGCGGCTATTATAATCAGAACTGCCATCACATCAAACGTCATCATACATCAACTCCTGTTGTCTTATTAAACCATCACGGTGTAACACTCATCATCTTTCT
>CAILXE010000030.1 GCA_903838095.1 uncultured Chlorobiaceae bacterium | reverse complement strand
TGATTCTCTGAAATACGGGTTTTTGCCAAACACTCCTTCAGTGGTAAAGCTTCCAACAGCTCATCATTCTGCTTCGATTCAGGGATGCGCATAAGATAAATTTCAAGTGATAACCGCTGGCAGTAAATTATCTAAAATTTGGCTTTCTAACATTATTGGTGTCAGGAATAAGTGATGGCAAATATCGATCCTGTGGGTCGTAAACACTTTTTTCCATTCCTTCACGGAACCCGGACGCAACCCGGACGTCCAGTGTGTCCGGGTTGATGTCCGTCACCACCGTGTCCGGCATTGGTTCTTCATCTTAAGAAGAGGTTCAGGGCAGAACGTCGCATTTCCGCTGTCAATGGCCCATCAGACTGCCGATTGGTAGAGCCCACCCGCACCAACACTCCGTTTGTGATCCCCTGCGATTTCAGCCAGTGGGGACGCAATGCGCTTGGATAGACCTCCTCCAAAAGCGACGAGCGACCTTTCCAGTTGACCAAACTCTACATTTGGCGCCAGTCGCGGCTCAATAGAATCAGCGATCAGGTTGCACAACCACTCCTCCTCATCCAGAGGGTTCTCAATCCCCAGCACCGCTTTACTGCCATCCTCAATGCCGTTCAATACTATCCCCTGCTGTATTGGCAATGGCGGTCACTGTTTTGAGAATGTTTTTCGGTAACGAGAGATCCTGCTTAAACTCAAGGCTTTTGCCTTCGGCTCGGTTGAGTAACTTTTCAATCCTCATGCAACAGACTCCTCGGGAATGGCAATATCAAGTTCGGAGACATTCGTCTTGCCAAAAGCATCCCCTTCGATGTCCATTGGCACCGAGTTCATGGTTTTCAGCAGCTCCTTGAGCAGGGAGTTCTCGAAACGGTTGTAGGTTTTGGGCAAAACGTCCTTGAGATCCGGGTTCTCGGCTTCTATAGCCCGCATGGCATCGTTGATTGCCCGGCAGAAAGAGCACACCTTGGGCTTGGTAGTCCGCAGTGCCTATGCTGCGGCGGTTCCCACCCGATCCTTCAAGCTCCCTGGCTGCTACCTGGAACTTGTGGTCGGCAAATCGTAAAAAGACCAGCCCAAGAACTGGAACCGAGTATTCCGAAGATTTCAGCTTTGAGTTAGCCCGAAGTTCGTCTGCCGCCGCCCAAAGCCTTGATTCTATGTTGCTTCCGTTGTGGTTCATCGATTGTGCGGTCGTCTATTGGCTTTCACCTTGTGGTTTGTATCTGCTTTTCCTGATAAAGTGAGGTATAACGCTTTTTCATAATGTACCATAACTCGAATGGATGGCCATATTTTCATGTTTGCCTGAGGTTCAAGATAATGTTTAATATCGGAAGTATTCTCCGGTCAACCCACAGAACAACACAGATTGAGGTCAGCTAACCGGACATTTTACGAAACAATGCTATCGAGATCTCCTGCCACACTCTTGTCCTTATATATACCCGATCGGATATAATTATTGTTATTTCACTTGATTTTATACCCGAAATGGTATAGATTAGTATAGTTAGACCTATATTATACCCGATCAGGTATCTTTATGACTATGAATGATCTCTCTGAATTTGTTCGTGAAAAGCGAAAATCTTTTGGCATGACCCAACCAGAACTGGCAGAAAAAGCCGGTACAGGGCTACGTTTCATCCGGGATCTCGAACAGGGAAAAAAAACATTGCGTATGGACAAGGTGAACCAGCTCCTTGGGTTGTTCGGTTATGAACTTGGCCCTGTCAAGCAGGAAAAGGGAAAATAGTTGATGAAAAAAGCTGAAATACAGTATCAGGATTGTACCGCTGGCTGGCTTATTCAAGATGAAGAGGGTTATCACTTCATGTATGATACGGCGTATCTGGCATCAGAAAATCCGAAAGCGATAAGCGTTACTTTGCCATTGAAGGCTACAGCATATACCAGCAAAACAATGATTCCTTTTTTTGATGGATTAATTCCCGAGGGATGGCTTCTCAATGTTGCGGAAAGGAATTGGAAGCTTGACCCGCGAGATCGCATGGGACTTTTGATGAGTTGCTGTAAGGATTGTATCGGGGCGGTGAGCGTGCATCCTGTCATCACGGAGTAAGAGATGGAGCATAATTGTCTCTTCTGTTATAAGCCATTGGAGCACATCAACGGTGACTATCATCCTCGATGCAGCAAAAAGATGTTTGGAACGGCGATTCCACCTCTTTTGCCGTTTAACGAAAGTCAGCTCGATGAGCTTGCGCTTGAGGTCATTCGCAACAGGATTACCATCCCCGGGGTACAGCAAAAATTGTCGCTCCATCTGGCGCAGGAAAGGCGCGGCCGCACTCCACAACGATTCACCATTGTCGGTCTTTGGGGAGGATATATACTCAAACCTCCTTCAGCACAATATCCACAACTGCCCGAGATAGAGAACTTGACGATGCTCATGGCCGACGCAGCCAGAATCAATACGGTTCCCCATTGCCTGATCCGCATGCAGTCAGGAAACCTTGCATACTTGACACGTCGCATAGACCGGACAGAACACGGAAAAGTGCACATGGAAGATATGTGCCAGATAACCGAAAAGCTCACCGAGGAAAAATACAACGGTTCCTACGAGCAGATTGCAAAAGCGATACGTCGCTATTCGGTAAATCCCGGTCTGGATGTCATCAATTTTTTTGAGATGGT
>CAILXE010000029.1 GCA_903838095.1 uncultured Chlorobiaceae bacterium | reverse complement strand
ATCCGCTATGCGTGCAATAAGATATAATCCTTGAGTGAAACATACTCTTTGATTAAAGCGGAGGTTGTGTCGCAATCCGCTATGCGTGCAATAAGATATAATCAGAGCGAGAACCCACCGTAACAACATCAAGAAAAAGTCGCAATCCGCTATGCGTGCAATAAGATATAATCTTGCATATGGTGGTCGCCACACTATTACCGACGAAGTCGCAATCCGCTATGCGTGCAATAAGATATAATCATAAGATCCTCAATAATTGTATAATCAGGGAACCTGGAAGTCGCAATCCGCTATGCGTGCAATAAGATATAATCCGGTAGCAACGCCGGACACCTCGCGCATTGACCAAAGTCGCAATCCGCTATGCGTGCAATAAGATATAATCTCTACCTCTGGCAACCCGCGCCACATCTGGGCTGCTGGCGCAAATACCGGAGGATCTATATTTTTCAGCAATGTCAAAGGACATCAGACTGATTTTTTGTTGGTCGAACGTCTGCATGTTATCAAATAATGATGAGTTATACAATATCCTGAGGATAATTCTTTTCCTGTTTCCCTCTAACTCTTCATGGAATATAATGATAAGCTGCTTTTTCCTTGTTTTTGGCATTATCCTGAACGTATCCTCCGGTTCTTACCATTCTGTCCGGTATGGCTCATACATGGCTCTTGTTCCTGCAAGCACTTCGCTGATTTTAACCACCTGCGATTCAATGTGCCGCCGGATGTTCATGGTTTTGCCACTCTGTGGGTCGAGTGACTCTTCCCACATGCGTTGTTCAAACACGGCAAGAAACTTTTTTCGGGCTTCGTCGGTAAGAAAGCATCCCGCTTTATCTTTACGATAATAAAAATCTTTGTTTCGCAACACACCTTTGTTGAGGGTGTAGAGCGTCATGGAATCGATAATGGTTCTGAACTCTTCGACGAGGTCGTTAATCAGCGCCGGGTTGCCTTTGTCTTCCGCGTGCAGAAAGCCGATGTAGGGGTTCATTCCTTTCATGCGCACGAGAGAGAAGACATTGTTGTGCAGCAGGGTATAGCCGAAGCTGAGCAGGCTGTTGACCGGATCGGTTGGTGGTCGGCGGACGCGGCGGAAGGCGCTGGTGTAGAAAGGAAGCTCTTTTTTGAAGAGGAGTCCGTAGAGTTCAAAGTAGAGCGCGGCTGTTTTTCCTTCGAGCCCTCTGAGCGCCTCCATGTTTTCGCAGGTTTTGGTATGTTCGGCCAGCGATGTCATGAGAGAGAGGGTGGTGTCGAATTTTTCTTTCAGCTCTCCGTTGCTTTCCCATGCTGTGGCTCTGCGTTTCTGGATCATGGTGCGTGAGTTTCTGATTTTTGCATCAACAATGCAGCGGGCAATGTCGAAGGCAAAGGGTTCGTCGAGTGATCGGAGGTACTGGAAGCGTTCGAGCGCCGAGTTGTCGGCGGTGGTGGCTTCGAGTCTGCCGAAGTAGCTGCCGTGCTGCGACACAAAAGTCACGGGGATGTTGTTTTTCATGCAGTACTGCATGGCCGGTGTGGTGAGCGAGACGTTGCCGAGCACCAGAATTTGATCGACGCGGCGCGTAATAATGTCGTTGATCTGGCGATCATCTTTTTCAACACTGAACCGTTCGCCCTCTTTGCGCAGGATGCTGCCCTGTTCTTGCAGATAGAGGGTGTTGAGCAGTGGAGAGTAAAGTTTGTTCAGCGCAGCCTGTTTCTCTTTTTGGCGCTGCATGTCCTCTTTGGCGGTTTTTTCAAGGAATTTGTCGACGTCAATCTGTTTTTTTTCGAGGCTTTGCAGCAGTTTTTCTCCAAACTCTGTCTGGAGCAGTGTCTCTTTTGTGACGGTGATGGTGCCGGAGTCGCCTGCCTGCAGTTCGTATTCGTCTGTGTCGGTTTCTGTGTCTGGCGCTTTACGGAGTTTCAGTTTGCCGAGTTTGTCGTACCACTCTTCCGGGTGCATTTTGGTGGGCAGCACCAGTGAGCGGATAAAGAGGTAGCCGAGGTATTTGAAGCCCTCTGAAAAAGTGGTGATTCTGGTCTTTTCGTTGTTGAGGTGCAGCTTCAGTTCTGCCAGTGCGGTTTCTGACAGTTCAAGGGCGGCTTCGGCGTTTGGTTTGGTTTTGCAGAGAATCAGAAAGTCGTCGGCGAACCTCACCAGCTTGAACCCCTCTTTTTCAATGCGCTCATCGAATTTGTCGAGATAGAGGTTTGCCAGCATCGGCGAAATCGGGCACCCTTGTGGCAGCCCGGTCGTGTTTTTGACCTTTGGGTTCTGGCCGTCAACAATGAGCGCGGTCAGCCATCGGTTTATCAGTGTGAGCAGCTCTTCGTCGTCACAAAGTTCACGAAACCGCTGAAAGAGCAACGGGTGATCAACGGTATCGAAAAAGCTGCTGATGTCGGCATCGACAACCCAGTGGTAGCCAAGGTTGCGCAGCCGTTCTATTTCGCGGGCAGCGGTCATGCGCGACAATCCCTGACGGTAGGCGAAGGTATTGGCCCCAAGTTCTGATTCGACGAGCGGAGTCAGCACCATTGCGGCCGCAGTTTGCGCGACACGGTCCATCACCGTTGGAATCAGGAGGGTGCGGAGTTTTCCGGAGGGTTTCAGCATAACAAGTTTCAAGAGCGGCTGTGGCTCGTAGGTGCCGGTCAAAAGCTGTCTGCCAAGAGCGGCAAGATGCTCTTCAATGCGCCACGAATAGTCGGTAATCGACTGCTTGTCGTACCCGGCCATGCCGTCGTTGGAAACCACTTTGTTCCAAGCCTGAAAGAGGGTATCAGGCAAAGCCATCTGGTTGTACAGCCATCCCATGTGTTGCTCCGGGTTATTGAGGGTTGAAAAAATAGTGGCAGGACGTTGTTCAGGGCACAGACAGCAATCAACGAATGCGCGATTAGTTGGTAAATTACGTATTTTTCATTTTTTCTGGCACGATTAAAACCTTAATCATCCTCGGGAAAGCTGAACCTGAGCACCACTGGGGGAAAGAAAGGGTGGTAAAGTTATTTGCTGTTTTTGATTGGCTCATGCAACTGCCAGAATGGTTGAACAACCAGATCAGGCAGGAAATAAACGCCTTCGAGGAGAGAGAAACGTGCGATATATCACCAGTATAGAAAGAATGGGCATTGCCGAAGGGATGGCTAAAGGCATAGCGACTGGTCGTGAAGAAGGTCGTGTAGAGGGTGAATCAAGGTTACTGAGAAGGCTGCTGGAACGCCGCTTTGGCGCATTGCCCCAGTGGGCAACAGAGCAGTGAAGCAGAGCCTCTGAGCCGATGCTGGAAGCGTGGGGTGAGGCCATCCTCACGGCGCCGACACTTGAAGCTGTTTTCAATACTGACCCTACCCGTTGATGAACCTGCTTCATCCATTAGCGTTGCTGAAGCGGCTAAAGTGATTGAAAACTCACGGTTCGCGAGATCAATATTTTTTTGCAAAATTGGTTTGGTCACCATGACCGGCAAGCAGCCCTTTTACCGAAATATCTTCATCAAGGGCAGGCCAATGAATTCCTTCACCGTTTCCGGAAAGTTCGTAATGGTTCAGCAACTCGGTTGATGCTCCAATCAATCTTGGGAACCAGGTATAGGGGATGGAAAGAATGCGCCCATCCTTGAGTTCCACATCAAAACGATGTTGACCAAAGGTGAGATGCAATGCCTGCGGATTACTGTTCGCCGAAATGTTCATTCCATACCTCCTCAATTCTTGACTTATTGGTTACAACCAATTTTTGAAGGTTTTGTAATTCTTTTGAGCCGAACCTTTTATTATACAGTAATGCTGCCATCAAGCCAAAATTTTGCTTTATTACTATCGTTTGCGGAAATGCATATAAACTGGTTCACGGCAAGCACAAGGACAACTGAACTGTTTTGAACAAAATTATTATGCAATTCATTCTCGTGACCTACGATATCGAAAACGACCGGCGTCGGACAAAAATCCATAAGCTTTTTGAAGGCTATGGCACGGCGGTGCAGTTCAGCGTGTTTGAGTGCTTCATATCCGAAGAGGATTATGCCCAGATGCGCATTCGCCTGCAAAAGCTGCTGGATCCGAAGCACCCGATTGATTCTGTTCGCTATTACGTGATGTGCCGAAACTGCGTTGAGCGGGTTGATGTTGATGGGAATCGAGATTTTGATATTCAGAGCCCGTTTATTATTTCGTGAACGTCTTGTTAAACTATTCAGAACGAATGCTCCTTAATGATATTGTAACATGGTGCAACAGCACTCTCCGTTTCAGCTTTTTTGCAGATGTGCTGAGCGTGGTCGGTTCTGTTTTTGCATTTTTCGCGTGGTTGCAGGCAAAGATTAACAGCAGGCAAATGACGAAAGAAAAAGAGCGGATGAACCGTCAGGTCAGGGTTATTCTCAAGCTTGCTGAATCTCAGCGCCAGATTGTACTGCCAGTGCACCTCCGTCGCCATGAGCTGACCAGAGCCGAGTTGCTTGGACGTATAGGAATGATTCCAAGGAAGAATAAAAGCGAGTTTTTTATTTTGAGCTATCTGAATTCATCTTCGTTTTTTGACGAGCTGAACCGGATTCAGACATCCGACAAGGAAGAGAATCTGGTTATTCCCTGTTCTCTTGTGGAGCTGGAACAGTTTGATGTGTAGTGGAGGCGCCGGGAGATCTCTGAAAATCCGAATATCCACGTTTTTTTACAGTTACGGTAAGTTTCATAGAGGATATTAGTTGCGAATTCAGTACTATTGTCATGGAGCTGTCACAAAAGAAAACACCGTTCTTGTTTGTATCATGAAAGAAAAAACGATGCCAGTCTGGGCAAAAAAGGTCGCTAACATATTTGCTATTTTTCAGATTCCCCGTGTTCCAGAGTACGGAGAAGCCCAAAAAGCAATATGCCGTAAAGAGGTGGTAAGGCAGATGTCGAATGGCAATGTGCTTTTGCAGCTTGGACATTATCTTACTGCCGAGTTGTGCCAGTTAGTGCCGAAACTCAGAGCTCAAGAAGTTGCTGAACCTCGTTTGTAAATTCGCTTGTACCCATCTGTTTGACATAAACCTCACCGGTTCGTTCATAACAAAGATGGATTTCATGGACCCGCCAGATTTCCTCCTGGATCTTTCGTAATGAGCGGTTCATTTTTATTTCGAGGTATTTGCCCATCATCAAGGCCATAAAACAGACGAGCATATGAGCCCTGATGGCATCCTCCGCGCGATGAAAGATCGGTCTGGCCTGCAGGTCGGATTTGCTCATGCGGAACGCCTGCTCCACGTTCCAGAGATCATGATAATAGTCGATAACTGCACTACTCGACAGCTCCTTCTCAGGGATGTTGGTGACAGAACCTTTGATGCCCAGCAGCTTCTCTGCCTTTGCCTGAAGATCGGTATCGAAGATAAATGGCCTGTCGGTGTCCTTGGTTTTCTTGACAAACTTTGCCCGCCGACCGGACTCGTTTTTATCCAATAGGGCAAGCGCCCGTTTGACCTGTTTATCGAACTCTCGCTTGTCCTTCTTGTACCGGGACTCCGAGAACTCACAGATCATGGTGGCATTCTTTACGGCAGACTTGTATCTGAAGCGCCGTAGAGACTTATCGGCGCACGGTAGTGTTTTGTGAACCTGATCAATGAAGCTCGCAGCAGTACTCGCCAAGCGAGCCCCTACGATGTAGCGGTATCCTTCATTCTCCAGTTTCAGCATGTTGTCTTTCGAGAGCATGCCCGCATCGGCCACAATAACCGGCTTGGTTACGCCAACTCGCTCCTGAAACCGTTGAATGACCTTGAGCATCGTTTTTCCCTCGAAGATGTTGCCCTCGAACACTTCATGCATGACAGGAAAACCTGAACGAGTGGTGATGAGGCCAATGACGATCTGTGGCTGCATTGGCTTGTTGTCCTTGGAGAAGCCCGGCTTCTGAAAATCGTACTCCTTGAAGGATTCGAAGTACAGGGTGGTGACATCGTACAAGACCAGACTGAACTGCTCCCTGCAACTCTCCTCGAGCGGTCTTGATGGCTGCGGCTTCTATCTCCTCCTGATGCTCCAAGAGCTCCGGAAAGAGGCGATAGAGGGTTCGCTTCGCATAGGTGACCTTGAAATGCAACTCAAGAAGCTCCATTGAGCGCAACTTCGATGTCGGCTCGATGATGCGCATGAGTGCCAGATCAAGATACAGTTCCGGCAAAGAGCCCAGCCCACATTTTCGGGCGCAGGCGAGCAGCGCATTGCGGGCAAACTGATGGGTGATGCCAACGACGCTTGATTTGTCAAGAACCAACTTGAACAGTGATGGTGAAGACGGCGTATCTGTACCAGTATCAGCGAACAGGTTTGGCTGGCGGCAATGGGCTTCGACGTATTGTTTGGCCTCATCCAGCAACAATTCAAGCTCATGCTCGTTGTGGGCGCTACCAATATGCTTGAGAAAAGAACGCCCTGTTCCTTTATTCTGGACTACCTGTACGGCAGTTGCTCCGGATGCAGTTTGCACCTTTCTGATTTTCAAGTCCCCACGCATGGGGAGAAGATAGCATTAGTGCCAATAACCAGAAACTCGGAAATCTTAACTACAATAATATCTGGAACTTAATTTTCCAGCGCTTTATTAAATTTTGGCACCAGTCAGGACATCAACCTGACTGGTGATTATGTATGGCGCAACCGCTTTAAGGGCAAAGTGGGGCATTTCAGAGCGATCAGGCCGTTACCATTTTCT
>CAILXE010000028.1 GCA_903838095.1 uncultured Chlorobiaceae bacterium | reverse complement strand
TGGCACTGTTTGGCAATTTCTCAAGGTGATTTGGATTAGAGTTAGATTTTCTTTTTCAATGGGTGACATCGCCGATTACATGGAAAAATTCCACACGGCTTTGGTTAAAGGACTGCTTGATGAAATGGAAAAGTCGCCTAAATCATTAGGGGCTCAAGAGACTTTGAAAGCGCCACTGACCGTGTTAAAACTTCCGGAACCGGTAAAAAGAGTTAGGATTTCAAAAGTAAATCCTTTCAGTAAGACCAAGCACAAGATAGGTTTTGACGATAGAAAAGGAACGCTCTACATCCGTAATTATGAAATACAGATCGTTAAGCAAAGAATGCGCCCCACCCGCGAACGCAAGATCTTGAAATATATTTTCATTGATAGCGGAAAGGATTTAATATACCCTTTTGATTACATCGACATAGCTGAATATGAAGACTGTAAGTCTGATGGCATCAACTACCATAAAATATTCACCAATCTCAACAAAAAAATCGTTGAAGATACCAATAATGAGATCAAAGATTTCTTCATCTTTAACTCCGTTGACGATGGTACCGTTAGAATTAACAACGACTTCCTGAAAGTTTAGGTAATTCTCTGGAGTTTCTGGCGTTGCGGCATTTAATACAGGGCATAGAATTACTTCGTAATCCCCCGAACAGGGGATTTTTATATGCCGCATTCTTTTTCTGAAAACCTAATACAAGACTGCATCAAAAGCTTCAAAGAGGAAAATGGGGTCGACATTTCTGCTGAAACAGCTACCGAGTACCTGAACTCATTTGCTCGGTTGTATTTGACGATTGCAAGGATTGAAGGCGCCGGCCCGGGATGCGAAGCTCCGGGCGGCGCTTCTCCTGACTTGATATCCCCTCATAGTTGTAAGTAACTCACTATGCACTATATCTACAAAAAATATGGAGAAATCGTCGAAATCACCAAGATCGAGAAGGAACCGCATCCGCGCAAAGTATGCGTATACTTTAAGAGACGACGGGGTGATGTATTCGGCCTTAGGCGACCCGATAATATTCGAAGGACAAGGCAGATATGTGTGCGGAGGGTGTTTTCTGCTCTTGAAGAGTATGGATGTCCGCT
Organism: uncultured Chlorobiaceae bacterium; assembly: GCA_903838095.1. Lineage (GTDB taxonomy): Bacteria > Bacteroidota > Chlorobiia > Chlorobiales > Chlorobiaceae > Chlorobium. Next base: position 2,672 of record CAILXE010000028.1, on the reverse strand, counting down.
TTTGGTCACGCTCACCTTTGCCGGAGACGCTTCGGACGCTTCCTATGCAAACGATTCCTTACGCGCGTTCCAAGTGCGATTGCGAGCTAAATATCCTCTTGCGCAGTCCTTATTTATTCCCGAACTCTCACCTCGAGGACGAATCCACTTTCATGGCCTACTCTTTAACGTGCCGTTGTCTCTCGGCGATACGCGCCAAGGTAAACGGTGTATTTCGCATGGAGATGAAAGAAAAGATCGTACCCTCGCTAAGCTCTGGGGAGAGGGCTTTGTGGATGCGACAAAAACTAATGGCTCTGGACGCTTGGCATATTACATCAGCAAATACATCACCAAAGGCGGTCAACAAATTCTCTTTAACGCCATGAGAATGCTGCGTATATCACATGGCTTCCCGAAAGAGATCGTCATCCGGGGTGATATGGCTAAAGAATTAGCCAGACGATATGAAAAAGAAAAGCCGATCAAAGAATGGACACGGCCGAGCATATTCATGGGAGAGATTACCAAGAAAACATATCAGAAATCACCATGAAAATATTACAAAATTTGTGCAGGAAATTATTTGAGAGTACAATACCGCTAACATTTTATTTTTCTTAATTTATTATCAATCTAACATCAAAAACTATATGAAATATATTCTCTACTGTAGAAAATCAACTGATTCCGAAGACAAGCAAGTGCTATCACTCGATTCGCAGGAAAAGGAACTCTTGGATATTGCCGGCAAAGCCAATCTGAATGTCATCAAAACCTTCAAAGAAAGCCGGACCGCCAAAGAAGCCGGTCGTCCCATTTTCAATGAAGTAATTCAGATGATCACTGCCGGAAAAGCTGATGCAATTCTTTGCTGGAAGTTAGATCGTCTTGCTCGCAACTTCCTAGACGGCGGTCTCATTATGGACATGCTGCAAAAGGGCGTCATCAAGGAAATCCGGACTTACGAAGCTACACATTTACCCAACGAATCCGCCTTCATCATGGCAATGCAATTCGGTATGGCCAATCAATTCAGCAGAGATTTAAGCGTCAATGTGAAGCGTGGTAATCGAGCAAAACTGGAAAAAGGTGGATGGCCAAATCATGCTCCATTCGGATATCTGAACGACAAAGCCACGGCTTCAATCACAATCGATCATACAAGGTCAAAATATGTCCTACACATGTTTGAACTCTACGCTGCTGGTATTCATGGCTTCACAGAAATCGCTAACATCCTCTACAATGAAGGCTTACGAAACACTTGTGGCAAAAAGATATATCGCGGACACATTCACAGGATCATAACCAATCCATTCTATTCCGGTCTCATGCTCCGTGACGGCAAATACTATCCGGGTAATCATGAACCTCTAATCAGTAAGGATCTATTCGACAAGGCTCAACTGGTCTTACAAGGCAAACTGCATCCAAGGCCACAAACACACTTCTTCCCACTACGAGGATTTCTGAAATGCGATACCTGCGGTTGTTCATTAACTGCATCACTCAAAAAAGGTCACCAATATTACTACTGCACTAATGCCAAAGGAAACTGCGAGGAACACAAGAAATATATGCGGGAAACCTACCTTGATGAAAAAGTGGCTGAAATATTGAGCCCTTTACAATTCAGCGAACAAAAAATCGATCTCATGTACCATGCCGCCAAGGAAAAGATTGATGCTGATTCCGAATATCTCAACCGTTCGTTAGACAACCTCCTAAAACAGCTAGAATCGCTCAAGACGAAAGAAAACAAGTTACTCGATACATTCCTTGCCGATCAGATTTCAAAGGAAATCTATGATGTTAAAATTCTGGAAATACATAACAACCGCATTTCTCTTGAAAAACAGATCAATGATATGAAATCAAAACAGGCTGTATCTACCTTGGAACCGATCAAAAAGATATTTATGCAAGGAAGCAGAGCCGTGGCTAATTACTTGAAGGCACCTGACTATGAAAAACGAAATATCGTCTCTGAACTACTTTGGAACCTTTCAGTCAAAGACAGAAAAATCGCTCAAGTGAGCTACAGAAGTCCTTATGACATACTCGCAAAAGCTCCAAAAAACGGTGATATTTTTACTCTGTGCCCGGGGTGAGAATCGAACTCACATGACCTTGCGGCCGACAAATTTTAAGTCTGTTGCGTATACCAATTTCGCCACCCGGGCGGGTGTGGAGGCCACGGCGAGAATCGAACTCGCGCATATTCCTTTTGCAGAGGAATGAATTACCACTTTTCTACGTGGCCACAGAAGTTCTTAAAGTCCATAAAGTCATAAAGTCTATAAACTTTGAATGACATATCCATATTAGCACGATACTTTAAAGATTTTAAGCACTCTAGACTTTAGGGATTGATTTTGTGATTTCGTCCAATCGTTGCCTATTCTTCTCACCTACATCCAAGGCAACTTCAAAGAAAGGAATTCTCTGGATCTTTGAATGAGTCCGTACATATTCTTTGAAATCAGTGAGTTGTCTATGCATAAAGTTAACTGCATCTTCTTCCTGATTTTCTGGCAATACTGTAACTAGGATGACCGCGGTTCCTCCACGACTCCTGGTCTCGATACCAGTTACGGTGATGAGGGACAGCCTGGTAGTTGTCGATCACATTGAGCTCCAGCGGCTCCTCTTTGTCGCGGGCAAGCAGGTAACGGTCGCTCAGTTTCACC
>CAILXE010000027.1 GCA_903838095.1 uncultured Chlorobiaceae bacterium | reverse complement strand
GGGGCACTGTTTGTCCGGTATGAACCTCTGAAACTCGATTGCTTCCCTGCTTTAACTCTGAATGGCCAACTTGTGCGCTGAGTGGTTTCTTTTTTGCTGCAAAAAAAACGTCTCACCGGGGCTCATGAATTATTCAGGCTAAATGGCTCTGAAAAATGGATATACATTCACGTTGAAGTGCAGGGAACAAAGCAGGCTGAGTTTGCCAAACGCATGTTTGTCTACAACTATAGAATTTATGACCGATATGACCGGCCTGTCGCCAGTTTGGCCGTGCTGACAGATAAACACAAGCAGTGGAAACCCGCTTCTTATGGTTTTAGCGTGCTGGGCTGCAAGCTTTCCCTGGAGTTCCCAGTAGCCAAGCTGACTGATTACGAAGACAAACTCGAGGCACTGCTTGTATCGGACAACGCTTTTGGATGGATTACTGCGGCTCATATTCTGACCCAAAAAACCAGAAAACAGCATCAGGAACGCTACAAAGCCAAATTGCGGTTAGTGCGGATACTCTATCAGCGTCATTGGAATAAACAACGTATCATTGATTTATTTTATATTTTGGATTGGTTGATGCAACTGCCAGAATGGCTGAATAGCCAGGTATGGCAAGAACTTGAAACAATCGAGGAGAGAGAAAAAGTGCAATACATCACAAGCGTAGAACGTATTGGCATGGCCAAAGGCCGTGTGGAGGGACTTTTGGAGGGGCGTGTAGAAGGCGAATCACGGCTACTGAAAAGGCAGCTTGAACGTCGCTTTGGCCTGTTGCCCCAGTGGGTCTCCGAGCAGTTAGGGAGCGCCAAAGAGGAGGAGCTGGAAGCCTGGAGTGAAGCTATTCTCACCGCACCGACTCTGGAAGCTGTTTTCAGGAACGGCGACGCGTCATTATGACGTAAAATAAAACCCTGATTATACATTACTCCAGTCGTCGGGCGCCTTCGGCGGCGTTTCCTGTGGTTCATGCAACCTGCTCTGTTGAGGTGTGCCTCAATACGCGCTTCCTGGCTTCTCGGCGACCAGCAGCTTTGTAATAAACCCGGTCAGCTTGCCGTTATTCACTTTGAAGCAACCGGTCAGTAAGCATTGTCATGAAATCACGACGGGTGGAGACAAACATGGAGACATAAACATCCTGCTCGTCAACCTCATAAATGACCCTTGTTTGCCCAACCAGGCTCTCTCGAATCCCTTGCAAGCCAAGTGAAACAGCCTCCTCAGGAACAAAACCGGCAAAAGGAAACTCTCCGATATTGCTCAAAACCTCTTTGTATTGTTGCTCTGACGCTTTCCAGACCTTTTCACCAAATTTATGCCGAACATATTTTCTGATTTCACGATAATCATTTTTGGCAGAGTCAAGGATAAAGACTGAATGCGCCACTATCCCTCCTTTTCCATCTCAGTAAAGAAATTCTCGACACTCTGGAATTTCCCTTCAGATATCTCTTTTTTGCCCATGTTGATGAGTTTCAGAAAAGCCATGGTTTCAAGCTGCTCTTCGTAGGTACGAATGTCCATGACAACCATTTTTGCTTCTCCATTCTGCGTAACAATAAGCGGGCTCCGATTCTCTTCAAAATCCCTTACGATCTCGGCAGCATGAGATTTAAGCCAGGAAATCGGGCGGACTCTTTCTGATAGTTTCATTGTAGCTCCTCTGCGTCATAATTGTAATCGTGAGATTGAATATAGACCAGATTCAGTTCTCAACAAAGACATTGCCCGTCACCATAGAAACGGCTATCCGGCTCGTCCTGCCAATGCACGGGCATCATGTGTGGCGCTCTTTGCCCCGAAACAATTTTGCTCGCTATGTTTTCGAAAGATTTTATTTCCTGCTGGCCAGCAAAAGCAATTGTTCGGTAACGTTTTTTATATTGAGAACAGGGATGGTATCGGGGTGGATTTATACTCCAAAAAAACAACGTCTTGAAGAGCGTTCAATAATAAACAGATGCCTACGATATCGATGTTTTTCGGGATTCTGATTTCCATTTTTTATGGCGATGATGAACAACACCATACCCCGCACATTCATGCACGATATCAGGGCAAAAGCGTTTCGATAGCCATTGACGACGGTCGCCCCTTGGCCGGAAGTATTCCACCGCGACAACTGCGGATGGTGCAGGTATGGGTAGATATTCACAGGGAAGAACTTATGGCCGACTGGGAACTTGCCAGCGCTGGTGAGGAGCCCTATCGCATTGCACCTCTTCAATAAAGGAGATAACGATGGAAAAACTTCGCGATATCGTTGCCGTAACAGCTCACAGCGATTATACACTGGAGCTGGTGTTTGAAACCGGAGAGAGGCGAATCTTTGACATGAGGCCTTTTTTCGAGAAAAAACCTTTTACCAAACTCTACAACTCCCCGCTTTTTTTCAAGGCATCGGTGCAATACGGCACGGTCGTTTGGCCGGGAAACCTCGATATTGCACCAGAAACTCTCTGGAACCGCTCAATGCCTGCATAAAAATTCGGCCGTATCGACGCACGCTCAAAAGCAAAGCCGGAATGACCAACCAACTGACTACGGGACGAACACCAGGCGGAAGCCAAAGCCGCAGAACCGGGAGTCGGAAGTACTGTAGAAGCGACGCGCCGACCGAACATACTCTGCAATGAAGTGGATAAGCTCACGGGACAAACCCTCCGAATTAATGCGCCATTCATAAATATAGCCATGCATGATATACAACCCCCAAGCATTTGGAGCAAAACTGTCAACAGCAACAGTGTTTTTTCGATAAGGTTCCTTCAAATTATTTTCATACGGAAAGTTGCCATTATAATTTGCCTGTTCAGTCGTCAGGTTCTCCCCCGTATTGAACGACGTTGTCGTGCCTGCATGGAAGGCATATTCCCACTCAGCTTCTGTTGGCAACCGAAATATTTTATCACTCTTTTTCGACAGCCATTCGCAATATGCAAGCGCATCATTCAAACTGACATGCAATACTGGATGATTATATTCCCCAACTGAGCGCTCATTCCCAAACACGTCGTGACACCAGTGAATACACTCTTTTTCTTTCCAAGATTTCCCATCAAAAATCCTGCTACTGTTTTCCTTTTCAGCATCCGTCTGATAGGCAGTTTCATCAATAAATCGTTTAAAATCCCCTAAGCAAACGGTATATTTGCAGAGGTAAAAATCAGGAATTATTCGTCGGCCGCCTTCGGCGGCATTTTCTGTGGTTCGTGCCAGCCTGCTCGGTTGAGGTGCGCCGCAGCGCGTCCCTCGCTGCTGCTCTCCTCAACCTTGTTCCTTTCGCTCCGCGTGGCTCAAAAGCAAAGCCGGATAACTGCCCCCGAACTACGGGACGAACACCAGGCGGAAGCCAATGAAGCCGCCCCGGCGGGCGGGGGGGTCGCTGCCGCGATAAGCCGACCGACAGCCCCCGGCGCCGCCGCCCCAGCCCCCGCCGCGAAGCACGCGCCGCGAACCGGTTTCAGGTCCGACAGGATTCTCCACTACCCCTTTTGCCATACATTCGTCATAATAATTCTGTCCATACCAGTCGCTGCACCATTCCCATACATTGCCATGCATATTGTACAAACCCCAACGATTAGGTTCAAAACTGTCAACAGCAACAGTGTTCTCCCTGAAGAGTCCTGCCTTATTCTTGTTATAGGGATAGTGGCCATGATAGTTCGCTTGCGCAGTCGTTATGTTCTCGCCAGTACTGAAAGGCGTTGCTGTACCCGCCCGGCAGGCATATTCCCACTCAGCTTCCGTCGGCAACCGAAACTGCTTCCCTGTTATTATACTTCGCCAACTGCAATAGGCAACCGCATCGTTCCAGCTTACGTGCAAAACAGGATGATTATATTCGTCTGATGGCCTTTCTTTACCCGATATGCCATGACGCCAGTGTATACCTGCTCTTTTTTCCCATGTTTTTCCATCCCAAATATAGCTGCCATCTTCTTTCTCCGCATCAGTCCTGTACCCTGATGCCTCCATAAATTCTTTAAACTCTGAAACAGTAACAGCATATTTGCCAAGATAAAAATCACTGACTTTCACCTGATGCTGTGTCTCATTATCAGATCGGTTCACTTCACTGAAGAGGCTTCCCATAGTAAAGATGCCGCCGCGTATTAAAACAATATTCGACGGTGTGCTTATGGTTTGAGCAACTTCGACGCCCTGCGAAATATCCACACCATCTTTTAACAAAGAATTGGATGGAGTTATTATTGACATAACCGCATCAAGACATTTCTGGAATTCCGGATGTGACCTGTCGTTATTCCAGCCAGCAAGATTTGCTGCCTGAATCCGCTTAAAACCAAATGGCGGGGGCACAGAATCAATCAGAAGAGGTACCAGTGTCTGTTGACCTTTAGCGTATTCAGCCTCCTCTATCACCCATTCAGAGATAATCGAAAACCTTGACCAGACGACCACAACACTACGCGATTCCAAAAGCGCTTTTTCAATATGACTGTGCCATGTTTTACCGACAGGAATACTTCTGTCCCAAAACACACTCAAACCGGATTGCTTAAGCTCCTCAATAATAGGTTTGACCCTCAACTCATCTTCATGAGCATAGCTGACAAATATATCGGTCATGAAACCTTGTTGTTTTCAAAAATAGTATTTCACGTAGCTGCAGATGCACAATATAATCTGTCCCTTGCTCTTTTTCACAGTACTTTAACCAGTACTTTCAGAACAAAATCATGTTGCTTCTTTGGTTCAAGAATCCCTGTCTCAAAAAAATGCCCGTCATCTTCGAAACGGCTATCCGGCTCGTCCTACCAATG
>CAILXE010000026.1 GCA_903838095.1 uncultured Chlorobiaceae bacterium | reverse complement strand
GGACCTTAGCGCTGCCACAGTGACTGCAATTAATAGGCTCTGCCGAAACGGAGGAAGAGAGAATCTTTTCAAAGGCAGTGCTGCAGTCAAGGCATTTATATTCATAGATCGGCACGATGGTCACCTGTATATTAATTTTGTCGTTTTCGCAAAAATCGCTCAAACGATGCTGGCACGCCCTGTAACTTACTGAAATTGCATAAGTAGATAGTCAGTATCATGATTTTTTTGCGAATTCATCAATTTTTGTCGAAGAGAGTATTGGGGACGATTTTTATTATAGGATCGATTTAATGAAAGGCAAGGGAGTGACAGATAATTTTCGCCTGGCCGCCATAAGAATTAAGAACCATGGCAAATTCCAGCCAAAATAAACGCTGTTCTTCCAAGCAACTTAATCTAAGTGCTTGAAATTAATAAATTTTAAATTTTCAGATTTTGGCTATCAACCTTTTAGTAATTGATGGAAAGTTACTTTATAATAAACCGCCGCGCGCGGCGTGGGGCGCTTCCAAGTAACTCAAGGTAATTGCTTGGAATTACTAACTTAATGCCGTTGGTTGTGGTTCTGAAATCTCAACGAGATTAAAACCAAATTCTTGGGCTTTACGTTTCAAATTTTGAATAAGACAAACGGCAATAAAAAATCATTCCAAATTAATGGCTAGAGTACAAACACGCCTAGCCCCTTCAGGATCAATATTGATGAACCATTTTCTCAATTCCGGCAATCTGGACAGGGCTTGTTCGTAATGACTTCGCGCTTGATTGCTTAACTTGACACCTTTGGCGTAGACCGCAGTGACCAACTTTGCCACTGGATGTATCCCATTGTAGGTCATTTCAGATGCAAAACCCAAGGCCTTCTCAACCGTTCGGAGAGGATCACCATTCCAATAGTTTTCCAGAACACCAAATACCCGTTCTATTGGGTTGTATTTGCTATGATATGGTGGGTAGTAGGCGAGTTTAATTTTGATGTCCTCAAGCGCGCTGAACTCCACTAATCGTTTTAGCCATTGGCTACGGACACCACTATTTTCCGGGCCATTGTCAGCGTTAATCACCAAGGTATGTGGATGATTACCGTTTTTTTTAATTCCGACCAAAGTTCTTGTAATCGGTCGACCATGAAGTCAGCAGTTGCCGTACCGCTCGTGAAATATAACCATGTTTCGCTGGTGTCTGGTCTGAAAATTCCAAAGGGCGTCAACTTGGTTTCTGGTGCAAAATCATGATCAAGAGTTTCTTCTTTTTTGATGCTTTTGCCGCCACGGCTTAAATCGCCAATCGCCACCACCGCTTTGGAATCAATAGACAAACGGATGGTTCCTATATCAGCATCAGCTTGTTGATTAACCTGATGCACTTGGTCGAAAATAGCATCTGTTTCCTTAATCTTACGCAAGGGCTTGCTCTTAACAACCTTGCGAGGATGGAAACCCAACCTTGCAAGCAGGTCACGCATGCTACGCGCGCAGGGAATCTGATCCTGCTGATATCCTTTGTCTTCCCGCAGTTGCCGACGTACTTCCTCAGCTGTAAGGCGCCGATACAATCGAGTTGTGCGAAATGTTGGATCAGTTTCACAATGAGAATCGACTATCTCTCTGACATCTGTCGCCAATTGTGGATGCCGCTCTTCCCAATTTTTGCGTCCTCTGGAAGAGAAAGCATCTACACAGGTCATGCCGCTGCGCAATTCATGGAGGCCCTTTCGAATCAAGTCACGATTCCAGCCTAACTCCTGCGCTGCGAGGCGTTGGCCGCCCCGATCAAGTTGTGACACGACTGAAGCCATGAAGAACCGCCGCGAGGCACCCTTTAGCAATCCAAAGGCGTTCATGATTGTACTTTTTACTTCTGAAGTAAATTCTAGTTTCATGCATTAAACTATAGCAGTTCTTATCTGATGCTGGAAGTATTATATTTTGCCGTTCTCCTAAGGACTAAAAGACGAGATTAATCAGGCCGATGATAAAGCCCAAGAGCCCGCCAAAGAGGTTG
>CAILXE010000025.1 GCA_903838095.1 uncultured Chlorobiaceae bacterium | reverse complement strand
TCTTCCGCATTGACCGCTTCGATAGCGGCTGTTTTTTCGGAAGGTTCAATATAACGGCCGAAATAGGAAATATCGGAAGCAGTCTGTGACATTCGTCTTGTCATTTTTTCCATACCCATAATATGTGAACCGAGCAGTTTTGTTTTTGCCGCCCGCAGCTCTTCCGGGTCCGGATGTTGCAATGCATCACTCTGGAGCAGCTCTCTGACGAGTTCAAGAGTGACCTTGATTTTGTTGCTGTCTGTGCCGGCATAAATATTGATGGCAGTCAGATCGTCAAAAAAGGTGATTGAAGAATAGACGTTGTAAGCAAGTCCCCGTTTTTCCCGAAGTTCCAGATTGAGAAGCGAGCTCATACCGTTACCAAGCATCGAGTTAAGCACCATCAGACTGTAAAAATGCGGGTCATGCCGTTGTATGGCAGTGCCGAGCACAATCTGGGCCTGGCAGATCCTTTTTTTCAGTGTTAACGTAAAGGGCGTGTAATGTTCCGGCAAAAATGACTGGCGCACGTATTGGCTTTCAGGCTTTTCGCCAAGGGAGCCGAGAAATCGTTCGCTGAGTCGCATGATCTGGTCGTGATCCACCTTGCCGGTTGCCGTAAGCAACATTTTTTTTGGAACATAGTGCTGCACCATAAAATTTTTCAGATCATCGTCCGAAAAGCTGGTAACACTCTCTTCTGTGCCAAGAATCGGCTTGCCAAGAGGATGAGACGGAAACGAACGCAAATCAAACTCCTCAAAAATAAGCTCTTCCGGCGTGTCGTTGACACTGCTGATCTCCTCAATGACAACCTCTTTTTCTTTTTCGATCTCTTCAGGCGGGAAAATCGGATCGCAGACGAGATCAGAGAGCAGCTCAAACGAAGGTTCGAGATGTTCAGGCAGACAGCGAAGAAAAATGCAGGTTTGCTCCTTGGTGGTGTAGGCATCAAGGTAGCCGCCGTTTTTTTCGATATTTTTGGCGATATCAATATAGGTGCGCCGCTTTGTCCCTTTAAAAATTGCATGTTCAATGAAATGAGCAAGTCCCGGACTCTTTTCAGGGTCATCCCGTGAGCCGGCATCAATTTGTATGCCGAGAGTAATGCTGTGGACGGAAGGAACAGCATCAGTGACAATTCTCAGTTTATTGTCAAGAACCCCCTGATGAACCGATCCTTCAGAAAAGGGAGTTGCAGGATGCAGATTATCTTTTGTCATTGCAGGATGATTTTCTGATGCGTATAAGCGGAATTGAATGCAATGTAGTTTTAATTCTTATTTTTATGAACAATCAAGCTTTGCCATCGGTTATATTCCTGTAACGTTATGGCTGTGGTTTTATAGGTGAAAACGAAAAAATAAAGTATTTTGCTATAGAGAAAGTAACGGTTATTTTCCGTGCTTTCACGACGTTGTGTCTCAGGCAAAAAAGGGAGAAATATAGCGATTAATGCCCAAGTCATCAATTCTCATAACCGGCGCTACCGGATATATAGGATCGCAGATCGTTCTTGCTTTGCTTTCAAAGTTTTCCGGCGAAGTTAACTGTCGGGTTATTGTGCGAGAACGTTCGAACGCTTCTTTTCTTGAAGGATTACCAGTTGAAATTGTCAGGGCTGACATTCTCGATCCTCTTGCGCTCAATGAGGCGTTCCGGGGCGTTGAGACGGTTTTTCATTGTGCGGGTTTGATTGCGTATACCAGGAATTTTCGTAACGCACTGTATGATGTCAATGTGCTTGGAACGCGCAATGTTGTCAATGCCTCCCTGTTCAATAATGTACGCAGGCTTGTTCTGACCAGTTCTATTGCGGCCATTGGCGCCACTGAAGATGGTTCCCAGGCCAGTGAGTCGACAACATTCCAGGAGTGGCAGCGAAGGAACGGATATATGGAGGCCAAGCATCTTGCTGAACTTGAGGCGTTGCGAGGCCTTGCTGAGGGACTTGAAGTTGTAATGGTCAATCCCGGAGTTGTTATCGGCGTTGACAGGCAGAACCCTGCGTCAGTCAGCTCCTCCAATAAAGTGCTGAGGTTGATGTATCAGGGGAAATTGCCGTTTTTACCATCAGGAGCCACCGGTTTTGTTGATGTTCGTGATGT
>CAILXE010000024.1 GCA_903838095.1 uncultured Chlorobiaceae bacterium | reverse complement strand
ACTTTCTGCACATGTCCGACGTCACCTTTGACATGGCACATAACAAAATGGAAGTACATCAGCGTTATGCTGAACCGTGGAAGGTGACCTTGGTGGATACCGGCGAGGAAACCATGACGGGTGGGCGTTTGAAGCGCGTGGCCGAATACATAAAAAATGAAGAGGATTTTTGTCTTACCTATGGCGATGGTGTAAGCGATGTCAACATCACTAAGCTGATCGCGTTCCATAAAGCGCAAAACGTCAAAGCCACTTTGACCGCGACTACTCCGCCTGGGCGTTTCGGTGCCTTGAACATGAACGGTAATATGGTCAATAGCTTTCGAGAGAAACCTAACGGCGACGGCGCGATGATCAATGGCGGCTTTTTTGTGCTGTCGCCGAAGGTCATCGACTATATCGTCGATGACAAGACGATCTGGGAGCGCGATCCGCTGGAACGGTTGGCAGAAGAAGGAGATCTTGCGTCATTCCAGCATCATGGTTTCTGGCAGCCTATGGACACCTTGCGTGACAAGATGCATCTCGAAGAGTTGTGGCAATCCGGCAAGGCACCGTGGAAGGTTTGGCCATGAGCCGGGAATTCTGGCAAGGCAAGCGTGTCCTCATGACCGGTCACAACGGCTTCAAAGGAAGCTGGCTGTCGCTCTGGTTGCAGTCCATGGGCGCACAGGTGGTAGGTTATGCACTCGCTCCGCCGACCAATCCGAGCTTGTTCGAGGTCGCCGAAGTCGGCAAGGGGATGACCAACGTCCTCGGTGACATCCGCAATCTGGAACATTTGCGCGCGGTGTTCGCCGAACACAGACCGGAGATCGTAATGCACATGGCGGCACAAGCGTTAGTACGCTACTCCTATATTGAGCCGGTCGAAACCTATTCTACCAATATAATGGGAACCGTTAATCTGCTCGAAGCGGTGCGCAGCACAGGCAGCGTAAAGGCAGTGGTGAATGTGACCAGCGACAAGTGTTACGAGAACCGCGAATGGGCGTGGGGCTATCGCGAAAATGAAGCAATGGGCGGCTACGATCCTTACAGTAGCAGCAAGGGTTGTGCGGAGTTGGTGGCCGCTGCATACCGTAACTCATACTTCCATTCTAAGAAATATAAAGAGCATGGCGTCGCCTTGGCCTCTGTCAGGGCGGGCAATGTCATCGGCGGTGGCGATTGGGCGGATGATCGGCTCATCCCGGACATCATGCGCGCCATCACGCAAGGCAAATCGGTCAACATTCGCAACCCGCATGCTATTCGCCCCTGGCAACATGTGTTGGAGCCGCTGTCCGGGTATCTGCTGCTGGCGCAAAAACTTTATGAAGAGGGCTCAGCCTATGCGGAGGGCTGGAACTTCGGGCCAAATGATGAAGACGCAAAACCTGTGCAATGGATTGTAGAGAGGCTGACCAAGTCCTGGGGCGAGGGCGCGAACTGGGTGTTGGATGGCGGCGACCATCCGCACGAGGCGCATTACCTGAAGCTCGATTGCTCCAAGGCAAAGGCGTGCCTGGCCTGGCAGCCAAAATGGCATCTCGAAGACACATTGGCTGCAATCATAGATTGGCATCGCGCACATCTGAATGGCAACGACATGCGTGAGTTGACGCTTCGTCAGATCAGCGCATATACCGATGGCTTTCAAAAAAACTGAACGGGAGTTTGAAGTGGATAAGACAGAATTGAAACAACAGATATTCAATCTGGTCGAGCAATACAGCGCGTTGCATTTCGCGGAGAAGCCATTTCAAGCTGGCACCAGCGTCATCCCGCCTTCCGGCAAAGTGCTTGGGGCAAGCGAGCTGAAAAACATGGTTGAGGCCTCTCTGGATGCGTGGCTGACCACAGGGCGTTTCAATGAAGCGTTTGAAAAGCGCTTCGCCGAGTTCGTCGGCGTACCTTATGCGTTGACCACTAATTCCGGTTCATCGGCTAATCTGCTGGCACTCTCTGCACTCACTTCACCCAAACTAGGTGCAAGGGCATTGCAACCAGGCGATGAAGTTATTACTGTCGCGGCGGGCTTTCCCACCACCGTGAACCCCATGTTGCAGAACGGCATGGTTCCCGTGTTCGTGGATGTGGACATCCCTACCTACAACATCGACCCGAAAAAAATTGAAGCCGCCGTGACCGAGCGCACCCGCGCCATTATGGTGGCACACACGCTGGGCAACCCGTTCGATCTGGATGTGGTCATGGCCGTGGCGAGCAAGCACAACCTCTGGGTTGTCGAGGATTGCTGTGATGCGCTTGGTTCCACCTATGCCCCCTCTACCCTTGCGGGAGAGGGCGGGAGAGGTAAGCCTCAGCACGTTGGCACCTTCGGCCACATCGCCACCTGCAGCTTTTATCCCGCACACCACATCACTATGGGTGAGGGCGGCATGGTTTTCACCAAAGACCGTGACCTACGCAAGATCATTGAGTCATTCCGTGACTGGGGACGTGATTGTTACTGTGGGCCTGGTTGTGACAACACCTGCGGCAAACGCTTTGGTCAACAGTTTGGTTTGCTGCCTTTTGGCTACGACCACAAGTACACCTACTCACACCTGGGCTACAACCTCAAAATCACCGACATGCAAGCAGCTTGTGCATTGGCGCAGATGGATCGTCTGCCTGACTTCATCGAGGCACGCAAACGCAACTTCGCTTTCCTTAAAGAACATCTGAAATCTTGCGAGGAATTTCTGATCCTGCCGGAAGCCACCGCAGGTAGTAACCCGTCATGGTTCGGTTTTCCAATCACCTTACGGGAATCGGCAGGCGTTGCGCGGGTCGAGCTGTTGAAATATCTGGATCAATACAAGATCGGCACACGCCTGCTGTTTGCCGGCAACCTCACGCGTCAGCCGTATTTTGAAGGTCGCACCTATCACGTCAGCGGTGAACTCACCAATACCGACAACATCATGAACAACACCTTCTGGATAGGTGTTTATCCCGGACTGAACGAAGAGATATTAAGTTTCGTGGTTGAGAAACTCGAGGTATTCTTTGGTTTAAATCTCTAACAGGACAAGAAAGCAGGATACGCATGAAAGCTTCTGACGCACTCGCCCAATTTCTGATAGCCCATCGGGTTCAAACCTGTTTTGAACTCGTGGGCGGAATGATCACCCACCTTCTTGATAGCTTCGCCGAATCAGGGAAAATCAACATCATCTCGATGCACCATGAGCAATCTGCAGCGTTCGCTGCGGAAGGTGTGGCAAGGCATACCAAGGGGAAAACGATCGCGGTGGCAATGGGAACCAGTGGCCCGGGTGCAACCAATTTGATAACCGGTATCGGGAGTTGCTGGTTCGACTCCATACCCTGTTTATTTATCACTGGGCAGGTTAACACCCGTGAGCTCAAAGGTGATCGGTCCATCAGGCAGCAAGGTTTTCAGGAGCTGGACACCATTGAAGTCGCGCGCTCGCTGACCAAATACGCAGTGAGGGTGGATAGCCCCGATGATTTGTTGCCGGAATTGTACAAGGCTTTATCGGTGTCGTTGAGTGGGCGCCAAGGCCCGGTGTTGTTGGATATTCCCAACGACGTTCAACGAGCCGATATCCCGGATATGCTGGTTGATAAATGGTTGAACTTGCCATTGGAAATCAGCACGGGTCCCGAAATAGGTTTGAACGATCTGAAGAATTTAGAGAATCTTTGTAAGGATGCACAGCGACCGTTGATTTGTATTGGTGGCGGAGCCCGCTGGGCCGTTTCGATGGATGATTGGCTGTTGGCGGCAGATGCACTGGGTATCCCGTATGTGTCAACACTCATGGGTCATGAACGGGTGATCGCGCGCAACAATTACTTCAACATGATCGGCAGTTATGGCAATCGTGAGGCCAACTGGGCCGTCCAGAACTGTGATTTGCTGATCGTAGTGGGGGCGCGACTTGATGTTCGGCAAACGGGTTCCGACGTGGAAGATTTTGCTCGTCAAGCGCGTATCGTTCAGATAGACATCGACCCTTCTCAATTGGGTAATCGAGTTCAGGCTGATCTGAACATCTGCGCGACGGCAGAAAGTTTTTTCAGGGCATGTCCTCCCCGAGCTGTCGCATTCCCAAATTTGGATAAGAACTGGACGACTGAGCTGTCAAAACAACGCGACCGAGCTCAGCTCAATGAATATGTTGACTGGGAGATCAGTCCCAGTGAAATTTTCAAGAAGCTGAATCATAATTTTGCTAATCAGCTTGTCGATTACGTTTGCGATGTCGGCAATCACCAGATGTGGGCGGCGCAAAGCTTGCGTCTATCTCCCGATCAGGCCGTTCACTACAGTGGCGGCATGGGCGCGATGGGTTTTGCCTTGCCCACAGCATTGGGGATCGCTCTTCAATCCCGGAACAAGGTTGTCGTGATTACCGGGGACGGCAGTCTGCAAATCAACATTCAGGAACTGGACACGCTTAATCGTTTGGGATTGGATGTGACCATTATCGTAATGAACAATTTGGTTTTAGGTATGGTCAAGAATTTCCAAGATATGTATTTCGATGGCCGAGATCAATCGACACGAAAAGGCTATAGCAGCCCTTCATTCACTGATATTGCGAGGGCCTATGGGATCGAGGCCCATCGTGCCGCTAACGCTGCGGAGATGGATCATGTCTTGAATCTGATAGCTGACCGCAAAGGTCCGCTTCTCTTTGAAATCATGATGGACGGTGCGACGGAATGCCGCCCACGCTTGGCTTTTGGGTCGAAATTGGATGAGCAATTTCCCCAGCTGAATGGTTAACGGATACATCAAGATGATGAGAATAGCTATTCTCGGTGTGACCAGCCAGATTGCCAGAGACCTGATTGTCTCGTTTTCCGCTGCAGAAGACAATCCTTTATATTTATTTGTGCGCCGCCCAGATGATGTGCCGAAATGGTTAGCCTCTGCATGGTTGTCTGAGTGCTATCTTGTGGATGATTTCTCTGGGTTTGGAAAACAGGAGTGCGATGCTATCATTTAATCGTATTATCCTCGAAGATATTGAGCAAATTCTATCTACCACTCGGGTGGATTGGGATGATTTTTCTGGAAAACGTGTGCTAATCACAGGTGCTTCTGGATTCTTGCCTGCATACCTTGTTGAGACGCTGCTCCATTTGAATAAAACTAGAGGGCTGGATACTCACGTTACAGCACTGGTTCGGAATCGCGAAAATTATATAAAGCGTTTCGCGCAGCATTTGGATAATCCGAATCTGACGGTCTTAGTACAGGATGTTTCAAAGCCCATCAGCTTAGCTTTGCCGCATCACTTTATTATCCATGCCGCCAGCCAAGCGAGTCCAAAATACTACGGCGTTGACCCGGTGGGAACTCTTTTGGCAAATGTGTTGGGGACAATGCAATTATTGGAATTGGCTCGTAACCACCCTGTTATTTCATTTATGTATTTTAGCAGTGGAGAAGTCTACGGTGAAACACAGAGCATTCCAACAAAAGAATCGGATTACGGCTATATTGATCCGACATCCGTTCGTTCATGTTATGCTGAAAGCAAACGGATGGGGGAAAACATGTGTGTATCCTGGCATGCACAGTATCAAGTTCCAATTAAGATCGTTCGCCCGTTCCATACTTATGGTCCGGGTATGAGGTTGGATGATGGTCGTGTTTATGCGGATTTTGTTAGGGATATTATTGAAAATCGACCCATTCTTGTAAGAAGTGAAGGCACAGCATCAAGAGCGTTTTGTTATTTGGCTGATGCAACATCTGGTTTTTTTACGGTGCTACTGAGAGGGGAAAACGGTATTCCTTACAATGTAGGGAACAGTCAGGCAGAGATAAGTGTTATGGACTTAGCAAATTTATTAGTTGGGCTTTTTCCTGAAAAGCAGCTGGTGGTAATCAAAAAAAACATTCAGAAAACTAATGGGTACTTACAGAGTCCAATCTCAAGAAATTGCCCGGATATATCTCGGATAAACTCTCTCGGGTGGGAGCCAAAAACAAGTTTGGCAGATGGATTTAAACGAACGATAGGGAGTTATTCAATATGACATCATTACAAGAAATGCGTGATCAGCATCTTTCAGGTGCATTGGACAAACCGAAATACATTCAGAAAATGTATCAACTTCGCCATGCTCAATTATTTGAGTATGCAAGATATCTAGCACAGACGGATATTGAGTCGATAGAAATTCGTGCTGGTAAAGTAATCATGACATTAAAAAAATATGGTGTGCGAATGCTTTGCCCTGAGGGTGATTACCGTGTTGCCCCAATAGAATCGCTAAATTTTCTCTGCTATGAGGAAAAAGATGCGAATATGATTTTGAAGTTGGTTCCAGAGCGAGGTGTTGTGTTCGACGTTGGTGCAAACATGGGTTGGTGCTCTTTGGTGATTGCCGGTCAGGTCAAGGGCTGTCAGATATATGCGTTCGAACCCATCCCGAAAACCTATTCGTTTCTAACCCAAAATATCAATCTCAATCAAGTTGCAAATATTGTCGCACACCCTTTTGGGCTGTCTAATGAGCGAAAAGACCTGACGTTCTATTTTTATCCTGAAGGGAGTGGCAATGCTTCTTCCGCTAATTTGAGTGAGCGTACAGACGCAGAGTTAATCACCTGTCATGTCGAACGGCTGGATGACTTTGTGAGTTCCAATAATCTGCATGTCGATTTCATTAAATGTGATGTTGAGGGAGCGGAACTATTCGCATTTCAAGGGGCAATGGAGACGTTACAAATAGACAAGCCCATTGTGTTTACTGAAATGCTGCGGAAATGGGCTGCAAAATTTAATTATCATCCTAACGAAATCATCGCGCTTTTTTCATCCTTTGGGTATCGCTGCTTTTATGCGGATGGATCCACTTTAAAAGAGGTGGCTGAAATGACTGACGATACGGTAGAGACCAATTTCTTTTTCCTGCATTCTGGAAAACACCAACAGCTAATTGATGTGTTGTCCAAATAATGATGGCTCTAAAGTGTGCTAATTTGCATCTATTGAGAAAATTATTTGCGTATATGGGTGTTGATCGCTCCATTGCATACACCCTGGCGGGACGAGGCTGGGGCCTGCTTTCTGGTGTCGTTACTTTGCTGCTGGTAGTGCGTTTTCTAACGTCCGATGAACAAGGCTACTACTATACTTTTGCCAGTCTATTGGCGATGCAGATTCTTTTTGAATTGGGTATGAGCTATGTGGTGATGCAATTTTCGAGCCATGAAATGGCGCATTTGTCATGGGCAAATGATGGCACGATTGTGGGAGATGTTCAGGCAAAAACACGCCTTCGTTCATTGTTGTTGCTGGTGACTAAGTGGTATGGAGTAATTGCAGCACTGATTATTGTTGTGATACTACCAATCGGGTGGATGTTTTTTTCTGTTAACCGTCCTCAATCGACCGTGAATTGGCAGGCTGCATGGATCTGGTTAGTGATAGCGGCGGCAACCAATATTTTTTTCTTGCCATTATTATCCCTGTTGGAAGGTTGCGGTCGCATAATAGAAGTTGCACGATTAAGAATGTATCAGAACATTATTGGTAGTTTGGCGGCATGGGTGACGCTAGTGAGTGGCCGTGGATTACTGGCTGTACCTGCCATGAGTACAGGTTTGGCATTTACGGTTTTGATATGGCTGTGGTGTACCAAAAAAACATTCCTTAAAAACTTATTTGCCCATAAGGCAGATACTAGTGTAGGTATCAGGTGGAAAACTGAAATTTGGCCATTTCAGTGGAAAATTGCGCTTAGTTGGCTAAGTGGTTATTTTATTTTCCAGTTATTTGTTCCAGTATTATTTGCGTACCGTGGTGCTGTAGAGGCAGGGCAAATGGGAATGAGTTTTTCAATAGTCACCGCGCTAATGAGTCTTGCTATGGCTTGGATGAGTACGAAAGCGCCTCAATTTGGAACACTGGTTGCGAGGAAAGACTACGTTCGCTTGGATCAGTTATTTAATTCGACATTATCATGTTCGTTTTTTGTAATGTCTGTACTTGGGGTAACATTATGTATCGTGAACTATCTTCTACATGTGGAAAATATTCGAGTTGCATCACGTTTCCTTGACCCATTGCCATTTACCTTGTTGATGTTGGCAACGATACTAAATTATGTAACCTATGCCCAATCCGCCTATTTACGAGCACATAAGCAAGAACCGTTCTTGAGAATCAGCCTGATTAGTGCCGGATTGATTGCTGTTTCAACGTTTGGTTTGGGAGAAGAGTATGGTGCAATGGGAATTATGTCAGGATATTTTGTCGTAGGCGCTACAGTTGGGTTTGGTTGGGGTAGCCTTATATTTTTGTCAAAGCGGCACGAGTGGCAAAAATCTTGCGCGCTCGAAGTTTCTGGGAAAGGGACGCTATAAATGCAAGCTGTTCATTCGGGTATTGATAGTCAGCCACTGCTGACTATCGCGGTGCCAACATTCAATAGGTCGGTTTTCCTTGATCTTTGTTTAAAGCGCATCAGCGATGAGCTTGATAGCCTAAGTGTAGAACAGCGTAAGTTGGTAAAAGTTTATGTCTCGAATAATGCCTCAACGGATAGCACAACTGAAGCAATCTCTCGGCATCAGTTAATGGAAGCTGGTGAATTTGAAGCTGTGCACAACGCAGAAAATATTGGTGCCGAACTTAATGTTGCACAATGTTATACGTCTGCTACAACGCCTTATATTTGGGTGTTTGGAGATGATGACGTAATACTTTCCGGAGGGCTGCGGAAGGTTCTCGATGTTCTGTTAGGGCAAAATATTGATGCTTTGTATGTAAACAATTACTGGTTTAAGGATAATTATATGGAGAATCCAGTCCGTTACGGAAATCGCAGTATTTCAATATATAGAGATTCAGTCGATTTTGCCCGAAGGACGAATGTAATGTTGACTTTTATCTCTGGACTGATAGTGCGCAGTGGCATTGCTCTTGAGCATTTCTCTGGTATCGTATGCGGCAGTAATCTGCCACAGTTGGGATGGGTGTTACCCCTGTTACGAGATGGTGAGTGCTTTGCGGTAATTGAAGATATTGTGGTTGCTGCGAAGGGATCAAACTCAGGTGGGTATGGATTAGTTAAGGTGTTTGGGAGTAATCTCAAGAAAATCACGGACGACATTCTGAAAGACAAGCCAGATGTAGCCAGAGCCATTCAAAATGGCACTATTGTGAACTTCTTTCCAAGCTTTATTCTGGAATTTCGGAGAGGTTCGAGTAGATTCGAAGACAAAAACATGATTGACGGTCTGAAAAAGGCATTCGATGGCAATTGGCGGTATTACGTTTTTCTCGCGCCATTGTTTGTGCTGCCAATATCCTTTGCATGCTTCTATAGTTTGCTGCTTAAAGTACTACGTCGTCTTCTACGGTTCGCTTTAATATAGCCATTCTGAATAGTAAAAATAATGAAACAGTGAACAACTTTCACCTTTTACTCAGTTTAAATTGGGCATGCCATTATCTAAAATCCTTCGATTAGCCATACCAGAGCGTCCGATAGCTGCAATTTTACGCATTGTCAGTAGGGCATATGATCGTCTCCGAGGTAGGTTTGCCTCAGCGGTCGTTGGTTGGCCCAAATCGTACTTGGGGGCTGGCTCCATAGTGTGGGGCACGAGATCTATATTCGTTGACAAGAATATATCTGTGGGGCGTTATGCATGGATTGAAGCTGTGTCTCGCAATCATGGTCAAATATTTAGTCCTGTTATCAAAATTGGACAAGGATTTTGCGCTTCTGAAAGGTTGCATATTTCCGCTATTAATCGAATCGATATAGCGGATAATTGCCTACTTGGTAGCTGTGTGTATATCAGCGACCACAATCATGGGTCATATAAGGGTGCAGAGCAAAGTCATCCAAGCGAGCCACCTATACAGCGGAAACTTGTTTCGCATGGCCCTGTCGTTATTGGATCAAATGTTTGGGTTGGCGACAACGTGGTTATTATAGGCCCAGCCCGAATTGGAAATGGTGTGGTGATTGGTGCCAACACGGTCATTACACGGGATGTTCCTGATGATGTAATGGTCGTTGGGATGCTGGCAAAAATAATAAAACGGTTTGATCGAGAAAGTGGTAGATGGGAAGATGAAGCTTGATAATGTCGAGTCAAATCCTATATGCATTGCATATTACCTAGGGCAGTTTCATCCCCTTGAGGAAAATAACCAATTCTGGGGCGATGGCTTTACTGAGTGGCACAATGTGGCGAAAGCGCGTCCATTGTACCCGGGTCATATTCAGCCTGTACTTCCTGGTCGCTTGGGTTTTTATGATCTGCGTTGTGATGAGTCCATTGTGGAACAGTTTGACTACGCTAAAGAGATTGGTGTAGATGCTTTCTGTTATTGGCACTATTGGTTTGCGGGTAAGCGAGTTCTGCATGGCCCTCTGGACCGGATGATCGATATTCCAGCCCGTGGGGTTAAAGTTATGTTGGGTTGGGCGAATGAATCCTGGACAGGTATTTGGCATGGCCTTTCCAACCAAGTAATTTTCCATCAAACCTATAACCGTGATGAATTACGTGAACACGCAAAGCTTATTGCCTCTTATATCAATACAGATAGATACCTAAAGGTGGGTAACTTATCGCCTTTCCTGATTTATAAACCGATATTGATTCCAGATGCAAAAAATTATCTCGATGAGTTGCGTGAATGTGTGCGAAAGTATGGTGGCGGTGAGCTATATATCATCGGTAATTGGGGCCCCGGTAGGTCTGAGCAGATCAATAGGCCAAGCGATTATGGGCTAGATGCGGTAGTCGCTAATAATGTGGGGCGCTACTTCAATTCGCGTACTGCACAGGCAGCCTATCTGGGGGCATGGAAAATTGCCAAGAAAATTGGACTAGGGCCGGAAATTCGCAGCTATAAGTCCACTTTGGATACACTGCAAGCCGCCTATCGTGTGGTTGATGGCGTGGTCCATGCCACCGTGGTGACAGGGTGGGATAGCACACCAAGATCGGGTAGGCGCGGGCTGGTGTTGACGGGATATAACAAAAATAGTTTCCAAGAGGCGATTATTGCAGCCAAGAATTTGGAAAATGGTAATTCGACAAAAATACTTTTCGTAAAATCATGGAATGAATGGGCAGAAGGTAACACAATAGAGCCAAAATTTAACGAAACTTGGAGCGCAGGTCAGGTGTTGGCTGAGGCGCTTTCTAATTGGGCATGATGACTAAGCGCCAACGCTTCGAGTGGTTATTGTTCGCGCTGACAGCGACAATTTTTTGTTTGGTGTTAGCATTTCGTCCGATACCTACAGAAGACAGTGAGAATGATACAGGTCGCTATGTGTATATGTTGCACCAGTATTGTGCTGGTTCTGTTGACGAGAGAATTGCGAACAGAGCAATCTCATTTACTATATTTAATGCCATAACATCGCCTGCTTGTTTGTTTGAATCGGACGGTTTTTTTTTATTTGAAGTGGCGGCATTTCTCCCTTTGATGTTTTTGTTGTTCGCCAAGTGGCAAAATGGGACATTCTTATGGGCATGCAGTTTGATGTTCAGTGTGTTTGGCCTAGAGCTAATGACAAATGCAATGCGACAGAGTTTTGCAATGCTCATTTTCTTTGGTGCAATTGCACTATCCCGCCGTAACCGAGTTACGGCGTTGCTGCTAGGGTTAATTGCTGTAGTAGCACATACCTCCGTTTTAGCCTTTTTCCCTTTTTTGCTATGGATAATTGGCATGCGTTTGTCTAAGAAGGAGTGGCTAGTGGGGGGGGGGGGGCGGTT
>CAILXE010000023.1 GCA_903838095.1 uncultured Chlorobiaceae bacterium | reverse complement strand
TCTCTGACCGTTACTGATAATCGAACTGGAAAAAGCTATGAACTTCCGATTGAAAACGGTTCTGTAAATACCATGGGTCTTCGTCAGATCAAGGTTTCTGGTGACGATTTCGGATTGTTGGGCTATGATCCGGGGTTTTTAAATACGGCATCATGTAAAAGTCGCATTACTTATATCGATGGAGATAAAGGCATTCTGCGCTATCGTGGTTATCCTATTGAACAGCTTGCAGAAAAAAGCTCTTTTCTGGAAACAGGGTATCTGCTTATCAAGGGCGAACTTCCTGACAAGGACCGTTTGGCTGAATGGACGTATAATATCCATCATCACACGATGACCCATGCCAATATTGTCAAGTTTATGGACGGTTTTCGTTATGACGCCCACCCGATGGGTATTCTTGTTGGTACTGTCGGAGCGCTTTCGACCTTTTACCGTGACGCAAAGGATATCAACAGTGAAGAGTCACGCAAACTTCAGGTGCGTCGTCTCATTGGCAAAATACCGACTCTTGCAGCGATGAGTTTTCGCCACAGTCTCGGATTTCCCTATGTTCTGCCTGATAATGAACTGAGTTATACCGGCAATTTTCTTTCGATGATGTTCAAGATGACGGAGCATCATTACAAGCCAAATCCGGTGCTTGAACATGCTCTTGATGTTCTCTTTATTCTTCATGCCGACCATGAACAGAACTGTTCTACCAATGCAGTGCGTGCTGTCGGCAGTTCCGGTGTCGATCCATATACCGCTATAGCTGCAGGTTGTGCCGCACTTTATGGCCCTCTTCACGGCGGCGCCAATGAGGCTGTTATTCACATGCTGCTGAAAATCGGTTCGGTTGAACATGTGCCTGATTTTATTCAATCAGTCAAGGATGGGGAAGGACGTTTGATGGGATTTGGTCACAGAGTGTATAAAAATTATGACCCAAGGGCGAAAATAATCAAGAAGATTGCTTTTGAGGTGTTTGAGGAGACCGGTCGGAGTCCACTGCTCGATATTGCGCTTGAAGACGAATATTTCGTCAACCGGAAGCTGTATCCCAATGTTGACTTTTACTCCGGTTTGATTTATCAGGCGATGGGATTTCCGATGGATATGTTCCCGGTTCTGTTTGCTATTGGCAGGATCCCAGGATGGCTTGCCCAGTGGACTGAGCATGTCAAGGATACGGAGCAGAAAATTGCAAGACCCCGGCAGATCTATCTTGGTGAGGAACAAAGGGATTTTATGCCGATTGAAAAACGTCCAAGAAACCGCATGGACGAGAAGGAAGCAGATTTCTGCATGCTGTAAGAAGTAAAGCTGTATGTGAATACAGGCATGGTGATCTTATAATTTATGAAGGTGTTTTTATGTCTGTTACTATCAAGGACGTTTCTTATATCGCTGAATTGGCCAAGCTGCGATTCAGTGATGAAGAGATGATGACGATGACCAGTGAGCTGAACAATATTCTTCATTATGTTGAAAAGCTTAATGAAGTGGATACAGAGGGAGTTCTCCCGCTCAGCAGCATTCACGACCCGGTCAATGTGC
>CAILXE010000022.1 GCA_903838095.1 uncultured Chlorobiaceae bacterium | reverse complement strand
GCCTGGTACAAGCAGAATACCCTTATCACAAAAATCTGCGGCGCTACCAATGTCGCCATCGGCCTCTGTGCCCTGCCGATTCTCTTCAAGGCTCTCGGCCTTTAATCCGCCGCATCTTGCCCGAAACAGCCATCAGTGTTACGGCTGTTTCGGGCCACACCGACTCTCCTGTTATCAACAAGAAAAAACGCATCAAATAACGCTGACGGCTCTGTGGTTTTTTGCAGATTTCTCCTGATTTGCTAATATAAGGGCTGGCCCGAATGAACTGGTCATAGATGTTGTCACTGCCTTTTTTCAAGCACTAAAACCTGTATACACCATGAGCGATCATATCTATAAGAAAATTGAACTTGTAGGCACTTCACAAACAAGCATCGAAGATGCCGTGAAGAATGCGGTGGCCAAAGCTGCCGAATCAGTCAGAAATATCCGTTGGGTTGAGATTCAGGAAACCCGCTGCCATGTTGAAAACCAGAAACTGACCTACTGGCAGGTGGCTGTAAAAATAGGATTTACTCTTGACGAAAACTGATCTGAAATTCTGAGAAAAACAAAAGGGCACCCTTGCAAGTGCCCTTTTTTCATGCTACTTCCCAATAAAAATCAGTGTTCCGAAGAGTAGTTTTCAGGAGCCAGTGACCAGTGTGCCGGAGACTTCCAGAGCGTCGAGAGCATCAGCTCACGAATATGCGGAAACTCTTTTGGCAATCTGTCGTAAATCATTTCAAAAAGCTCTTCGTGTGAAAGAAGCTCATTCTTCCAGGCTTCACGATCGACCATCATCAGTTTTGTAAATTTCTCTGCGGTCATACTCTCCAGACCTTTCCAGTCAAGCATCTCATATTTTGGCATCCAGCCAAGCGGACTTTCTACCGCACCGGCCCTGCCATGAACACGATCAACAATCCACTTCAGCACTCTCATATTTTCACCAAAACCTGGCCAGAGGAACTTGCCATTCTCATCTTTGCGGAACCAGTTAACGCCAAAAATTCTTGGCAGCTCAGGCAGCGTGCGGCCAACGTTAAGCCAGTGAGTGAAATAATCGCCCATGTGATAGCCACAGAAAGGAATCATGGCAAAAGGATCGCGGCGAACGTCGCCAACCTTGCCTGCGGCGGCTGCGGTCTTTTCAGAACCCATTGTAGCGGCAAGATAGACCCCGGAATTCCAGTTTGCAGACTGGTATACGAGAGGAACAGTGTCACCACGACGACCGCCAAAAATAAAGGCACTGATCGCCACTCCATCAGGATCTTCCCAGGCTGCGTCAAGGGAAGGGCACTGCTGAGCCGGAGAAGTAAACCGGGCATTAGGATGCGAGGAGAGTCGGCCACAGTCAGGCGTCCATGCATGACCCTGCCAGTCGATAAGATGATCAGGAGCAACATCGGTCATACCTTCCCACCAGACATCCCCGTCAGGAGTCATGGCCACGTTGGTGAAAATACAGTTTTTCCCGAGTGTCGCCATCGCATTGGGATTTGACTTGTCTGACGTACCGGGAGCAACGCCAAAAAAGCCGTACTCAGGATTGATAGCACGCAGACGTCCGTCTTCACCGGATTTGATCCAGGCAATATCATCACCGATGGTTGTTACCTTCCATCCCTCAAAAGATTGGGGAGGAATCAGCATCGCAAAATTGGTTTTACCGCAGGCACTCGGAAATGCGGCGCCTATGTAGGTTTTTTCGCCCTCTGGAGACTCAACGCCGAGAATAAGCATGTGTTCCGCAAGCCACCCTTCATCACGGGCCATTGAAGAGGCAATTCGAAGGGCAAAACATTTCTTGCCAAGCAGAGCATTGCCGCCATAACCACTGCCAAAAGAGATAATTGAGCGCTCTTCAGGAAAATGAACAATATATTTGATGTCATTGCAGGGCCAGGGCACATCCAGCTCGCCGGGCTGAAGCGGCGCGCCGACAGAGTGAAGGCAAGGAACAAAGTCGCTGTTTTCGCCCAGCAATTCCATAACCTTGCTGCCCATTCTGGTCATAATCCGCATGTTGGTCACCACATAGGGAGAATCAGAAATTTCAACGCCAATATGAGCAATTGGCGAGCCAAGCGGCCCCATGCTGAAGGGAATAACATACATGGTACGACCCGTCATACAACCCCTGAACAACTCCTTGAGGGTCTCTTTCATCTCTTTTGGAGCGACCCAGTTGTTGGTCGGACCGGCATCCTGACGTCGAATACTGCATATATAGGTTCTGTCTTCAACCCTGGCCACATCACTTGGATCAGAACGACACAAATAGCTGTTGGGACGTTTCTCTTCCGACAATTTGACAAACGTGCCATTCTCTACCATTTGCTGGCAAAGAAGGTCATACTCTTCCTG
>CAILXE010000021.1 GCA_903838095.1 uncultured Chlorobiaceae bacterium | reverse complement strand
TCTTCTGAAGGTGATGCGTCCATGAAAAACCTGCTTGGCGGCAAAGGCGCTAACCTTGCTGAAATGGCAAACATCGGGTTACCTGTTCCTCCGGGTTTCACCATTTCAACCGAAGTTTGTACGTACTACTACGACAACCAGAAAAACTACCCTCTGAACCTTTTTGAAAAGGAGATTCCGGATGCACTCAAAAAAGTTGAAGATGCATTAGGAAAAAAGTTTGGTGATCCGGAAAATCCGCTGCTTGTCTCAGTGCGCTCAGGCGCAAGAGCCTCAATGCCCGGCATGATGGACACTATTCTGAACCTTGGCCTGAACACAGCAACTGTTGACGGACTGGCCAGAAAATCAGGCAACCCCCGTTTTGCATGGGACTGTTACCGCCGTTTTGTGCAGATGTACGGCGATGTCGTGCTTGACCTCAAACCAACCGACAAAAAGCAGATTGATCCTTTTGAAAAAATTCTTGAAGCCAAAAAACACGAACTCGGCATAGAGCTTGACACTGAATTCAGCGTCGAAGACCTCCAGGATATCGTCTCCAAATACAAAGCCGCAATTCTTGAAAAAACCGGCAGAACATTCCCTGAAGATCCGCACGAACAACTTATTGGCGCAATCGGCGCCGTTTTCAACAGTTGGAACAATGAGCGCGCCATTGTCTATCGCAAGCTGAACCATATTCCCGGCTACTGGGGAACCGCCTGTAACGTTCAGGCGATGGTCTTCGGCAACATGGGCGAAGATTGTGGAACAGGCGTAGCCTTTACCCGCGATGCCGCCACCGGCGACAATATCTTCTATGGCGAGTTCCTTATGAACGCACAGGGAGAAGATGTCGTTGCAGGAACAAGAACCCCTCTGAAAATCGAACAACTCAAGGCAGAAAATCCTCGCATTTACGCCCAGCTCGAAGATATCCGCTCGATTCTCGAACACCACTATCACGACATGATGGACATTGAGTTCACCATTGAGAACGACATACTCTTCATGTTGCAGTGCCGTGTCGGCAAACGAACCGGAATGGCTGCGGTGAAAATTGCCGTTGACATGTTCAATGAAAAACTGATCGACGAAAAAGAGGCGCTGATGCGCATTGAACCTGAACAACTCAACCAGTTGCTCAGACCTGTTTTTGACATGAAAGAAAAAAAGGCGGCT
Organism: uncultured Chlorobiaceae bacterium; assembly: GCA_903838095.1. Classification (GTDB taxonomy): domain Bacteria; phylum Bacteroidota; class Chlorobiia; order Chlorobiales; family Chlorobiaceae; genus Chlorobium. The sequence goes on along the minus strand of CAILXE010000021.1, from coordinate 3,476 downwards.
GTCGCTGGCGGAAGACTTCTCGCGACAGGCCTGAATGCCGGGCCAGGAGCCGCTACCGGCAAGATTTATTTTAATGCTGTGGATGCCTACGAAGCCGGCAAGCGGGGTGAGGCGGTTATTCTTGTCCGTATTGAAACATCACCGGAAGATATCAAGGGCATGGACGCCTCTGAAGGTATTCTTACTGCACGGGGCGGCATGACCTCCCATGCAGCGCTGGTTGCGCGTCAGATGGGCAAGGTCTGCGTCGCAGGATGCGGAGCACTCAATATCGACTACCAGAAAGGCGAAATGAGGATAGCCGGGAAAGATATCGTTCTTTTAGAAGGTGATTACATCTCCATTGACGGAAGCACCGGTGAAGTTATTGCCGGCAAGATTCCGACCAAAAACTCTGAAATCATTGAAGTGCTTGTCGATAAAACACTCAAGCCGGAAGATGCAGAGACCTGGCCTATCTACAAACAGCTTATGGAGTGGGCCGACAAGTACCGTAAACTCAATATTCGCACCAATGCCGACCAGCCTGACCAGGCCGAAATTGCCATCACATTCGGCGCGGAAGGAATTGGACTTTGTCGCACTGAGCACATGTTCTTCGGCGGTGAGCGTATTGATTCAATGAGAGAGATGATTTTGGCCGATGATGTTGAAGGCCGTAAAAAGGCTCTTGAAAAGCTCCTTCCTTATCAGCGCGAAGACTTTTATGGCCTCTTCAAAGCCATGGGCGCCCGTCCGGTCACCATCAGACTGCTCGATCCTCCGCTCCATGAATTTTTGCCACACACCGAAACCGAAATGAAGGCTTTGGCCAGCAAGATCGGTAAATCGTTCGAAGCCGTTAAAGAGCGTATCGGCAGTCTCCACGAATTCAATCCTATGCTTGGGCTTCGCGGCTGCCGCCTTGGCATCCTTCATCCCGAAATCACCGTCATGCAGGTCAGGGCAATTATCGAAGCCGCCTGCCAACTGAAGAAAGAGGGCCTGGAAGTTGTACCTGAAATTATGGTTCCACTGATCAGCACAGTCAAAGAGCTTGAAATCACCAGTGAAATCATTCACAAAACAGCACGCAGCGTCTTTGCTGAACAGGGCACTGGAGTAAAATACCTTGTAGGCACCATGATTGAGGTTCCCCGTGCAGCAATCACCTCAGACCAGATTGCAACCGCTGCCGATTTCTTCAGCTATGGCACCAATGACCTTACCCAGATGGGCCTCGGCATGAGCCGCGACGACTCCGGACAGTTCCTGCCTGTTTATCAGCAGCAGGATATCTTTGCGCGCAATCCGTTTGAATCCCTCGATGTAGAGGGCGTCGGCAGGTTGATGAGCATCTCCGCAAAAGAGGGGCGTGCCGTAAAGCCTGAGCTGAAGCTGGGCATCTGCGGTGAACACGGTGGCGATCCCGCAACTGTCGAGTTCTGCCATCAGTTGGGCCTGAACTATGTTTCATGCAGTCCCTTCAGGGTGCCGATTGCACGTCTTGCCGCTGCAAGAGCCGCACTGAAAGGCTGAGTTTCGTGAACTGAAAAACGATGTACATGCAAAAAGGCGACCCGTTGGGCCGCCTTTTTCATGACAGTTCGCTCTGACTCAAAAAGAACTTTATGACACCACCTCTTTTTTCTTGAAAAACATGCAGCCACCTTCAGCGACAACATCTTTGCCAAAGCAGGTGCCGACTGCAGAATCGGTATCTTTTGGAACAAAGCTCTGGCAATCCTGACACTGTTTACCTTTTTCAGCTTGCTTCTGGTAAATAATTTCCATATTGAATCCTTCTTGTATTGATGACGTTTTTTATGAATAAAGAGTTTTAAACCCACTTTTATCAAGCCAAATATAAAACAGAAACCTTTTTTGAAAAGTTTTTTTTCAAAAAACTATTGGACTTACCTTGCTGTTCAACAATAGGCATCATCCAGTTTAACGCCGATTGTTGCCGGTTTTGCAGCTCAAAGAGAAGAGAAAACAGAAACATGGAATTCAGTCATATCAACATCAGGGGAGCCAGAGTACACAACCTCAAGAACATCTCTCTTGATATTCCGCGAAACAAATTTGTCGTCATTACCGGTCTTTCAGGCTCGGGGAAATCAAGCCTCGCCTTCGACACCATTTATGCTGAAGGACAACGGCGCTTTATGGAGACGCTTTCACCTTATGCCCGGCAATATATCGGCAGCATTGAACGGCCCGACGTTGATTTTATTGAGGGCCTCTCTCCAGTCATCGCCATTGATCAGAAAAGCACCAATCGTTCACCGCGCTCAACGGTTGGCACCATTACTGAAATTCATGACTTTATGAGGCTCCTTTACGCAAAGGCCGGGCGTCGTTACGACCCGGTAACTGGCGCCATGCTGCAACAGCAAAGTGAAGAAAGCATCGTTGACGCAATTCTTACCCTGCCACACGGCACAAAAATCCAGATTCTTTCACCTCTTGTCACGGGACGAAAAGGGCATTATCGTGAACTGTTTGAGCGCCTGCTCCTTAAAGGGTTCCTGCGGGTTCGTGTTGACGGCACTTACCGCGAGATGGAAAAAAATATGCAGATTGAGCGCTATAAAAGCCACTCAATTGAACTTGTGGTTGACCGGCTGGTTATTGGACCGGACAGCCAGGAGCGCCTGAAACAGGCTGTTACCCTTGCTGTCAGCATGTCAGAGCACAAATCATCGATACTCTGCGATCCAACGGAAAGCGGCCTGAAAGAGCTCACCTTCAGCACGCGCTATGCCTATTCAGATGGTTCTGTGCCTGTCGACACTCTCGCGCCGAATCACTTCAGTTTCAACTCGCCCTACGGCGCATGCCCGAAGTGCAACGGCCTTGGAGAGCTCATGCAGCTTTCCGGAGAACTGATGATTCCCGATCCCGCACTGTCGCTCAATGAAGGAGGACTTGACCCATTCGGAAAATCAGGAAAACGCAATCTCTGGCAGGTCATCAGGGCAATTGCCAAAGAGTTCAACTTTACCCTTGACACCCCTCTAAGTGATATCCCGCCAGAAGCGATGAAAATTCTGCTTGAAGGTTCTGGCAGCAGAACCTTCAACGTGAGCTACTCCTACTCCGGGCGTGATACACTCTATCCCCAACCATTTCAGGGTGCTCTTCCTTATGTTGAAGAGATCCGGAAACATGCCAGTACCTCCAAAGTACGGGAGTGGGCTGAGAGTTATATGATTCGCCAGTCCTGCCCTGCTTGCCATGGCGCAAGACTCCGCAAAGAGAGCCTTCTGGTGAAGATCAACGACCTCAATATCGCTGAAGCCGAAGCGCTTTGCCTGCCGGAGGCTCTGGCCTTTTTTTCAGCTCTTCCCGATCAACTCACCCCAAAAGAGCGACTTGTTGCGACTCCTGTCTTGCATGAAATCGTCAAACGCCTTGACTTTCTCATGAATGTGGGACTGGGCTACCTTTCCCTTGACAGAAGCTCACAAACCCTCTCCGGCGGTGAAGCGCAG
>CAILXE010000020.1 GCA_903838095.1 uncultured Chlorobiaceae bacterium | reverse complement strand
CTTGCCGCCATGATGGCGCCCGCCAAAATTGAGCAGACAAGGGTTGATGTTGAGGATCATTCAGGAAAATTTCAGTTCCGTGCCACTGGCAGCAGAATTCTTTTTCCGGGATTCATGCGTGTCTATGACGATCAGCTTGAACTTGATTACGAGGCTCAGACCTCAACAAAAGAGGATGTGGAAAAGGAGATGCCCGTCAAGCTTCCCGAACGACTGACGGTCAACGATGCTCTTTCGTTGGCGGATATTGACCAGAAGCAGAGTTTTACCCGTCCTCCGGCCCGCTACAGTGAAGCGACCCTTGTGAAGGATCTTGACCATTTTGGTATCGGCCGTCCCTCAACATACGCCTCTATTTTTTCAACGCTCCAGGATCGGCGGTATGTGGAGCTGGAAAAGAAAAAGATTGCTCCAACTGAGCTTGGCAGGGATGTCTCGCAGATTCTGGTTGCCAATTTCCCCGATCTTTTTGATGTCGGCTTTACGGCTTATATGGAGGATGAACTCGACAAGGTGGCCAGCGGAGATGACGAATATGAAAAGGTGCTTGACAGTTTTTACAGGCCTCTTGAGGCCGTCCTCAGCCTGCGCAAAAGCGACCCACTCATTCCACAGAACTCCGAAGCGCAAATCTGTGAAAAATGCGGCACAGGTTACATGACGGTGAAGTGGACTGCCAACGGAAAATTTTTTGGCTGTTCATGCTATCCGAAATGCAAAAACATCAAGGCAATCAGCACAAACAAGGAAAAGCCGGTTGATACGGCAATTCTTTGCCCCTCCTGCAAAACAGGGCACATGCTGTTGCGCAAGGGAAGGCTTGGCCCTTTTCTTGCTTGTTCGAACTATCCGAAATGCAATACGCTGCTGAACCTCAACAAACAGCGGCACATTGAGCCAATGAAAACCCCGCCGGTAGTCACCGACATTCTTTGCCCGAAATGTGGATCACCACTCTACCTTCGCAGTGGAAAAAGAGGATTGTGGCTGGGATGTTCAAAATTTCCGAAGTGCAGGGGAAGACTTGCCTGGAGTACACTTGACGAACAGGCCCACACCCGATGGGAAGCAATCATGCATGACCACCAGAAAGCTCATCCAGCGATTATGCTCACGATGCTCGACGGCAAACCGGTGCCGATGACCGTTGCCGTCGATGAGATTATCATGAAAGCCGAAGAGGCAGGACTGCTCTGTGCAGTCGAGAGTGCCATTGAAACTCCGGCCACAGAATAGCAGGAACATGCCAATGCGTGTTCCTACACCATCAAGAGGGCAACTCGATAGACGATGAACGAGACTATCCACGCCACAGAAAGAGAGTAGAGCGAATAGAGCAGCACAGGCCGCCAGCGCCCTACCTCTTTTTTCATGACACCGAGAGCTGCCACACAGGGAATATAGAGCAGCACAAAAGCCATAAGACTTAACGCGGTTGCCTTGCTGAATGATGGATCGTGCATGAGGATGGATTTCAGCTCAACCGGAGCGCCATTACTTTGTCCGATAGAGTAAATGGTGCCCAGCGTTGAAACGACAACCTCTTTGGCCGTCAAGCCGGTCACCAGAGCAATACCTATTCTCCAGTCAAAGCCAAGTGGCCTGATCAGGGGTTCAAGCACTTTGCCCGCCCTGCCAGCCAGTGAATACTCAAGCTGCTCCGATTTGATACGCAACTCAAGCCCGTTCTGAAGTTTCATTTTTTCAGCAGCAGCAACTCCGCTTCGGGAAATACGCGCAGATTCTGCTGAGAGTTTTTTCTCCAGCGCCACATTATGAGGATAGTTG
>CAILXE010000019.1 GCA_903838095.1 uncultured Chlorobiaceae bacterium | reverse complement strand
CGGTTGAGGGGCTTGAACTTTACAGCCTTAAACAGGAGCTGCTTGAGGTTGTGCTTGGGGGAGGAGAGACTCACGAGCTGCTTCCGCTTTTCCGGAGCAGGGGGATGCTTCCGCCAGCGCGTCACGGCGAACAGCTTTTCACCAGAATTCTTGGTGAGGTTGAGGAGTTTGCCGCCAGGGTGCAGAAGAGCATTGGCGGCAGAGGCATGCTTGATCCGCTTGAGGTCGATCTTCAGCTTGGCGCTTTTCGCCTCACCGGACGGCTTGAGCGTCTCTGGCCGCACTCTTTGCTGCACTACCGGTACGCCAGGCTGAAGATGAAGGACATCATGAGAAGCTGGATTGAGCATCTCGTGCTCAACTCGCTTAACCAGCCGTATCCCAAACAGACCCTTCTTGTGATGGAGAATGAGGCCAGAACCTTTGCGCCTCTTGATGGCGCCGCAGCTCATCTGGAGAACCTGCTCAACCACTACTGGCAGGGTCTCTTAATGCCCCTGCACTTTTTCCCGCGCTCTTCACTCGCTTATGCCACAAAGGGAACGCTTGACGCTGCCCGAAAAGAGTGGCGTGACGACAGCTTCAATAATCGTCTTGGCGAAGGCTCAGATCCGGCTATTCTGCGTTGTTTTGGGGCCACAGAGCCCTTTGATGAGGAGTTCTGCTCCCTGGCGGTTGAGCTGCTTGCGCCGATGATGGAGGCGGCGGGGGAGAAGGGGCAACGTGTTTGAGGAGGTTTGATTGTTTGTTATACGGCAAGGGGAATTTTTATACAGGCCTGTCACCGTAGTGGAACAACGACAGAAGGCTTGGTGTGCCTGCTTCAGCAATTGAATTCAAAGTGCTCGGAAGAATAAATCATTACCATCAAGCTCATAACAGAAAACGGTATGCTTTTACATTCAATCACTTTGAATAATTTTCTGAGTTTTGGTGGTGGGACATAGTGATTGAATCGCATATCTCAAAGATTTCCGAGCACTGGATATTGCATCAAGGATGGGGTATATTTTGGGAACAATGGTCGATGCAGCAAGCTTCATGTTATTGGTCATGAATTCATAATTCTTTCCTGTTTCCGGATCAGCATAACAGACCAATCGAAACGCTTTCGGTTATTTTGCTTTTGTTATTGCCGTTTTTCAAGTGTTTTCAGGCGTTTTTTATTTTTTACCGGACACTATTTTTTACCATAAAGCTCTCTACCTGTCGGGTTGTGTTCTATTGGGTGGTAATTTCGTTTTTACCCTTTTTAATATAACACTTTAGCCTATAGGTTGACGACTTTTTTTATTCCTTGTCGATCAGGTCAGGTATTTATAAACCCCGAGGCTGTTTCATTGACGAAAAAGCCTTGGGATTTCCGAGCAAGAAGTCAATATTAGATCTTATTGAGCCTCCTCTAATATCAAGTCGAAGAACGGTTGATCAGGCACCAGACGAAACTCACTGATGTGAGGCGTTGCCGTATTGCTTGTAATGCGGAGTATATTTTTTCCGGGATTGACTTCAACCGGTCCAACCACAAATGCTCGACCGTCACCCTTTTGCCACCCGCACGTCGTCTTATTCAGTGCCGAATCAGAGACAAGTTTGCCGTTAAGCTCAATTCTGAGGGGGCGGGTGTCATTAGCAGCGTAGACACACTCAAGCGCAAGCTTTGTTGGCTTTTTACCGTTAAAAGGAAATTCATACTCAGCAATAACCGGAAGATCCCCCATTACATAAATGACACCGTTGCCATATGCCCCCGTAGTAATGCTACTATGGCAAGTCGAACGATTGTAGTTGAGTGCAGGAATATCAATCACCTCGGCCACCAGGCGAAACTCCTGAAAATGGGGTGAGCAGTCTTTCCGCTTTATCTTGAGGACATTCCAGCCTGGCAGGAGATCGACAACGCCCATTCTTCCAACACGTTGACGGTCAGGGTCCCAGCCACCTGTAGCAAAATCAAGAGCAGCCTCGGCAACAACCTTTTGATTGAATTCAACTTTGACTTGACGTACATCTTGTGCTG
>CAILXE010000018.1 GCA_903838095.1 uncultured Chlorobiaceae bacterium | reverse complement strand
TGAAAAACTGATGAAAGATCATGCCTACATGAAGCTGATCATGACCATGCGCAGCTCAATGCAGGAGATGGGTCCCGTTGGACCGGACAATATCGATCTTGCTGAACTGCTCATCACCCCAATTAAACATGCTCCGACATCAATTCTTGAACAGCTTCGATATATTCGCCTGAACTGGGCGGATCTGCTTGAGGACTCTTCGTTCTGGAGTTTGCTTGCAGGAGCCATTGACTTTATAGAAGATGAGGACAAGTATCTGTTTTTCGAAAAACTTGCCCATGAACAGGCTGTTCGCAATGAGGGACGTGAATTTGAAAAGGAGGCGCATGTTCCCGATTACAGTACTCTGGATGATGCCAATGCGCCAGCGAACTATTCGGTTGACTCTTCCTGGATGCCGGAAGTGGTTATGCTCGCAAAAAGCACATACGTCTGGCTCGACCAGCTCAGCAAAATGTATCGCAGACCCATTCATCGTCTGCAGGATATCCCTGATGAAGAACTGGACACCATCGCTGATCGAGGATTTACTGCCTTGTGGCTGATAGGCCTTTGGCAGCGCAGTTTTGCTTCGCAGAAAATCAAGCAATTACATGGTAATCCTGAGGCAAAAGCTTCAGCCTACGCCCTTGAGAAATACGATATTTCTGACGATATCGGTGGTTATGACGGGTATCTGAACCTGATGCACCGGGCGAAACAACGAGGCATTCGTCTTGCCAGTGACATGGTGCCTAACCATACTGCCATGGATTCAGAACTGGTTCGGAACAATCCCGACTGGTTTCTCTCCACATACACACCTCCCTATTATAATTACTCCTATAATGGGCCGAATCTCAGCAGTGACTCACGTTACGGGATTTATCTTGAGGATGGCTACTGGAACCGCTCTGACGCGGCAGTCACTTTCAAGCGGATTGATTTCCTGACAGGAGATACCCGCTATATCTATCACGGCAACGACGGCACCAACATGCCCTGGAATGATACGGCACAGCTCAACTTTCTCAGTGCCGAGGTTCGGGAAGGTGTCATTCAGCAGGTTCTGCACGTTGCCAGAATGTTCCCCATTATCCGTTTTGATGCCGCCATGGTGCTGGCAAAAAGGCACATTCAGCGCCTCTGGTTCCCTCTGCATGGCCACAGTGCGGCTGTCCCTTCACGCTCTTCCCATTCCATGAGCATGGCGGAGTTTGATGCCGCTATTCCTGAAGAGTTCTGGCGGGAGGTTGTTGACCGTATTCATCAGGAGGTGCCGGACACCCTGCTGCTCGCTGAAGCATTCTGGATGCTCGAAGGATACTTTGTCCGCACCCTCGGGATGCACCGGGTTTATAACAGCGCCTTTATGCACATGCTCAAAAAGGAGGAGAATGCCAAGTACCGCTATCTGATCAAAAATACTCTTGAATTTGATGCCGAAATTCTCAAACGGTATGTCAACTTCATGAACAACCCTGATGAAGATACCGCGATTGCCCAGTTTGGACGGGGCGACAAATATTTTGGTGTCTGCATGATGATGCTCACCATGCCTGGCCTGCCTATGTTTGGCCACGGACAGGTTGAGGGATTTACCGAAAAGTACGGCATGGAGTATGCGAAAGCCTATTATGATGAGCAACCGGACGAACACCTTGTCTGGCGCCACTATCATGAGATCTTTCCTATCATGAAGAAGCGTCCGCTTTTTGCCGAAGTGCGCAACTTTTTCCTTTATGATTTTTATTCCCCGGAAGGGTTTGTGAACGAAAATATTTTTGCCTATTCGAATAGACTTGGCAGTGAAACAGCGCTTGTTATTTTCAACAACTGTTTTGAGCAGGCTACAGGATGGATTAAAATGTCTGTTGGCTATCGCCAGAATGGAGAAATCCGCCAAAGCTCACTTTCTGAAGGGCTCAACCTGAGCCAGAACCAGAACACTTTTGTTGTGTTCAGAGATCATGCAAGCGGACTTGAATTTATCCGGTCCTGTCAGGAAATTGCCTACAATGGCCTGCAAGTTGCCCTTGATGGATACAGGTACAATGTCTTTCTTGACTTCAGGGAGGTGCATCCATCAAAACTCAGACCATACTTCCGTCTGGCTGCTGAACTCAGCGGTCGGGGAACCCCGTCTATTGAACTGGCCGCTCTTGCCATAAGTCTCTCTCCATTGCACCGGATCATCACTGACGCTCTGCGGCCGCAGTTTTCTCCCTTTGATGAAAAAAGCTTTGAAACCGGGTTAGCCACACTGCTTGAAACGGTTGCCCGGCAGTTCAGTGAACTGATGGAAAAACCTCTTGACGTCCCAGACAATCTTGCTTCAGCGGCCACAGAACTTTACGGCAAGGCTCTCTTGTTACCCGATCTGCTGAAAAAAAATGCAGGATCACGAAAACTTCAGACCGCACTTGGTATGAGCAGCAAAGATGGGGCAGAGTATGAAACCATTGCAAGACATTGGGTTATTCTCGACGCTCTGCAACAGATGCTTTCAGCAACTGGATCGCTGAACCAGAATCTCATTGATGACTGGTTGATGAGCAACGCCCTGAAGGGTATGTATCCCGAGTCGGGCATGATCGGTATTCCGGCTGAAAACCTGCCTGACCTGCTTGTCTGTATGCTCACGCCAAAAGCTGAAGCTGACGAAGATGACACGCTTGAGGGACATCTGCTTGCTTGCATCAAAACACTGAATACCGTTAACCGCCCTCATTTGGGTCGCCTCATGCAGTTTGATGAGCGACACCATAAATGCTGGTTCCGCGAACAGCGCTTCAGTGTCCTCGTCGCATGGTTCATCATGCAGGAATTATTGGAAAATCCGGTGATCACCATTGCTGAATGGATAGAAGCCTCCGAACAGCTCGACATGCAGGCCTTTCTTGCTGGATATGAGATGACGGAATTGGTGTACAACAAAGCGTAACAAGGGCAAAGGAACTCTCATAGAACCCCGCCAAAGTTAACAGACTCATAACACAAAAGCCCGGAAAAACCGGGCTTTTGTGTTGTGACGAGTAAATATTCACTTACCAGCCATACTCTGCGAAGACACGGTAGGTGTTGATAAGCAGGAAAGCCATGACAAGAAGACCGATTGCGGTAAATACAGGGCTTCTCTCTTCTCTTGATGCCTTGAAGTCAAGGAAAGGAACAAGAACCCATACAATAGCGCCAATGGTCAAAAGAGCAATGGCGACAAGTTCTCCACCTTCAAACTTGAGATCTTTAAGCAACTGGAACTGTGCCCAGAAATACCATTCAGGCTTGATGCCGAGAGGTGCAGGAGTAAGTGCATCGGCTTTCACTCCAATTTGCCATGGAAATACTGTGGCAAGGTACACAAGAAGACCAAAACCAATGATCCAGCCGATAGCATCCTTTGCAAGGAAGGTCGGGAAAAACTTCTCATACCCTTTGATCAGACCGGATTCCTTGTAGCCAATAGGAGCTGAAGTTCCGAGAACCTGAACAAGCAGCAAATGTGCTGAAAGAACCAGCATGAGCAGACCAGGAAGCAGAACAACGTGCAAGGAGAACATACGGGTAAGTGTTTCACCGCTGACCTCTTCACCACCACGAAGGATATCGACAAGAAATGCGCCACCGGGAGCAACTTTTGGAACTTCAGTACCTACCTGGGTCGCAAAAAATGCAAGCTCGTTCCAGGGAAGAAGGTATCCGGTAAAACCAAAACCGAGGCAGAGCACAAGAAGAACAAAGCCGCTCACCCACATAAGCTCACGTGGCTTACGGTAGGACTTCATGAAAAATGTGCTGAACATGTGAGTGAATGCCATCAGAACCATGAGGTTTGCCGACCATGCATGAAGCTGGCGGATGAGCCACCCAAAAGAGATTTCTTTCTGGATAAAGACAAATGAAGAAAAAGCCTCAGCTTCAGTTGGCTTGTAATACTGCATGAGCAGCAAGCCGGTAATAATCTGTATAAGGAAGAAAAACAGAGTAAGACCGCCAAAATAATACCAGAATGAGAGACGGTGTTTAGGAACTTCTTTTTTCTTCAAATAATCAATGACCGGCAACATGACATAAAAGCGCTCCTGGAACCAGGCGCCAATTGAACTGACTCGAGAATCCTTGTAGGGATTCGGATCTGCACGTTCAACTGGTGGCTTATAGACGCCACTTTTAGAATCGGCAGGTTTTGCAGCAACAGGAGCAGCCTGCTTGGCAGCACCTGGAACAG
>CAILXE010000017.1 GCA_903838095.1 uncultured Chlorobiaceae bacterium | reverse complement strand
GACTGGACATTCGGGACATTGGAAAGAACAATCCCCTTGCTCAGCAGCGGCTGTACAAGAAGTAAAATAGAGAGTGCTCCAAGATAGCCCATGGCAAAACCATAACCGGAAACCCTGCCTATACTTTTATCTGAAGCAAGTACCTTGAGATAGGCATCATAAAAAACAATGCCGCCCTCAAAACCAATATTGGCAAGAATAAAAAGAATAATAGCCTGAGCCACCATCCCTGGTCCGGAAAATGAGAGAAGAGCGGTAGCAACAACCGAAATAAGTGTAAAAAAAAACAGAAACCGTTTCCGTTTGCCGGAATAATCAGCAGCAGCACCAAGAACAGGGGATATAACGGCTACAAGAAGCATGGAGAGACTGACGCTGAAGCCCCACCAGGCATCACCTGAAGGTTCACCATGACAGATAACATTTTTAAAGAAAAGCGGAAAAGCGAATGTGACCATCATCACACTGAAAGAGGTATTGGCAAAATCAAAAAGCAGCCATGAGAAAACGCTGTATGTTTGCCTCGAGCGCAACAACCCCTTATACCTCTGCAAGATGAAGGAAGAGCGACTCAAAAAGTCCCCTGCCATCAAGGGAGCCAAGTTGCTTTTCACTGGCCCTCTCAGGATGGGGCATCAGTCCAAGCACATTCCCCTGCCGATTGATAATTCCGGCAATATTTTTCAGCGAACCATTCGGATTGGCTTCGTCTGTCACCCTTCCCTCGGTGTCGGTATACTTGAAAACAATCTGATCGTGCTCTTCAAGACTTTCGATCACGTCATCAGGAGCAAAGTAGTTCCCCTCGCCATGGGCAATTGGGATGCGAAGCACTTCCTCTTCCGGGTAGAGACTTGTAAAGATCGTCGAGCCGTTCACCGCCCTGATGGTGGTCTGGCAACAGAGAAACTTTTTATCACGATTCCGTGAAAGTGCCCCCTCAAGCAATCCGCTTTCAAGCAGCACCTGAAAGCCGTTACAGATGCCAAGCACCGGGAACCCTTTCCCTGCGAACTCTATAACCTCTTTCATAATAGGAGAAAAACGGGCAATTGAGCCTGCACGCAGATAATCACCGTAAGAAAAACCACCGGGCAGAATGATTGCCTTTGCCCCCTGAAGATCATGGTCATTATGCCAGAGCATCACCGGCTTGAAGCCAGCAAATGAAGCAACTGCATGTTCAGTATCATGATCACAGTTTGATCCGGGAAATACAACGACCCCAACAGTTATATCAGACATAAATGCACTTCTGTTTAATGTGTCAGTGAGCAATTCTGGTTATAGAGCCCTCAAAATGAGGCGACATAAAGCACTTAACTATTTGATCAGCTCCAGCTCAAGAGAATAATTTTCCATAACCGGATTGGATAAAAGCTTACGGGAAATCTCGTTACCGATTCGTTCAGCTTCGGCAAGCTCATCCTCATTGATAGTAACCTCGATATATTTGCCTATTCTTGCCGATTCAACAGTACGGTACCCTAAATTTTTCAGGGCATGATCAACCGCTTTGCCCTGAACATCAAGAATGGACTGGCGAAGGGTAACTTTAATTTTTGCGATATAAGGCATGATCACGAGTGGTGGGTGAATAAAAACATCAGGTCTGCCACTGCCGACGCCACAGCAGGGTTATTGACCTCACAATACCGACCAGAATATACAACAACATGGCAAGAAAAAAAGCCTTGGAATGAAAGAGAAGCACACAGAACATAGCGAGAACATAGAGACTCATTTGCACCGGCTGTTGCCTGAATGAGTCAATCGTCGGCTTGGGCAGGGCGTCATAGTTCACCTTGCTGACCATGAGCAGGGCGAGAGCGGTTGAAAGCACTCCAAGCACAATCTGCATCAATTTCACAGGGAAAACCGGGGAAACACTCATCCAGAGCACAAATCCGGTGATAGTCAAAGCCTGGGCAGGTGTCGGAAGACCGGAAAATGACTCTTTTTCATAACCGATCATGCTGATATTGAAGCGGGCAAGCCTCAGACCGCTCCCGATCATCAGCAAAGAGCTGACACAAATTCCGGTAATTCCCGGCAAACCTTCAAGTCCAAACTTGTAAACAAGATATGCTGGAGCAGCACCGAACGAAACAAGATCAGAGAGGGAATCAAGCTCAACTCCAAAATCTGAGGTGCCGTTGGTCACCCTCGCTACAAAACCGTCGATAGTATCAAAAAAAGAGGCAAGAATAATAAACCAGCAGGCTGCAACAAAGCTCCCTTCTCCCGACATGATAATTGAAATATAGCCGGACAGCATATTCATAACCGTGAAAACGGAGGGAACGAAAGAGCGGGACACTACAGGAAAACGAGATCCGCGCTCTTTTGAACTGTTTTTCAGAAAGGGTGGATAGAGTTTCTGATGCCTTTTT
>CAILXE010000016.1 GCA_903838095.1 uncultured Chlorobiaceae bacterium | reverse complement strand
TGGAGGGACTGGCCCTGAGAAGCCTTGGCAACCGTCATTGCACGATGATCGGTGCCAATTCCATCCCGGAGAAAAGAACCGGGAATGATGATGGTATGTATGCCTTTCCTTGCAGGTTCATACCTCTCTTCAGACATTTTCCTGTAACCCGTTCTATCAGGGTTGTTTGCGTTCTTTCGACATGATAGCGCTACCCATAAGGTGGTTTTTGAACAAGCTTTTCAAAACTGATATGAAGCGCATGAGAGCATATACTGATATCATTTCAGAAAAAACGCACTATTTCGATTCAAACGAGCCATTTACTGCTGAGCTTGGTGGCGTTCTTCCCTCGGTTCGGGTAGCCTATCGAACATGGGGAACCCTGAATGCCGCAAAAGATAATGTGATTCTTATTTGCCAGGCTTTAACCGGTTCAGCAGATGCCGATGCCTGGTGGTCCGGGATGTTTTCCAGAGGGGGTGCGTTTGATGACACCTCAGATTTCATTATCTGCTCCAATGTGCTTGGGAGCTGTTATGGTACAACCGGCCCCATCTCCCTCAATCCTCTTACCGGCAGCCATTATGGCCCCGATTTTCCACTGATCACCATCAGGGATATGGTTCATGTGCAACGCCTCCTGCTTTCCGGGCTTGGTATTGATCGCGTCAAGCTTGTGGTTGGAGCCTCTCTTGGCGGAATGCAGGTTCTTGAGTGGGGTTTTCTCTATCCAGATGTTGTTCAGGCTTTGATGCCAATGGGCGCTTCAGGGCGTCACTCTTCATGGTGTATCGGGCAGAGCGAAGCGCAGCGGCAGGCGATTTATGCTGATCGTGACTGGAACGATGGCTGGTATAACGAGGGTCATCCTCCGGCAAAAGGTCTTGCGGCAGCAAGGATGATGGCGATGTGCACCTACCGGAGCTTTGAAAACTTTCAGTCGCGCTTTGGCCGCGAGTATCAGCAGGCGGGAAAAACCTTCAAGGTCGAGAGCTACCTCCACCATCAGGGGCGAAAACTGGTGGAGCGTTTTGATGCCAACACCTATATCACTCTTACCAGAGCGATGGATATGCACGACCTTTCACGAGGCAGGGGAGAGTATGAAGAGGTCTTGCGTTCGATAAAGATCCCTGTGGAAATTCTGTCGATCAATTCAGACATTCTCTACCCGAAAGAGGAGCAGGAAGAGCTTGCCCGATTCATGCCGAATTCGAGCATTCTCTACCTCGACGAACCTTATGGCCATGACGCTTTTCTTATTGATGTTGCAACGGTCAGCGGCATGGTGAGGAATTTTCTTGATCGTCTTGAACCATGATGTAGGCCTGGGAGCGCCGAGCTCCAGCTCGGCAGAAAAGCGGATAAGATGCCGAGTCCCAGCTCGGCGCTCCCATGTTTTATATCTCCTCAAATCCGGTATAGCGCAGCAATGCCTCCGGTACCCTGATATGCCCCTCCGGTGTCTGGTAGTGCTCAAGCAGAGAGACCATGAGCCGGGAGGTTGCGAGGCCTGAGCCGTTCAGGGTGTGTACAAATTCAGGTTTTGACTTGCTGTCGGGCTTGAAACGGATGTTTGATCTTCTTGCCTGGTAATCTTCAAAATTTGAGCAGCTTGATGCCTCAAGATATTTTTGTTCAGCCGGAGACCATACCTCAATATCGTAACATTTTGTGGCGTTGGCGCTGATGTCGCCGCTGCAGAGCAGAAGCACCCGGTAGGGAATTTTCAGGGCCACAAGAATTGCTTCGGCATGAGAGCGAATCTGTTCAAGCGCTGCGTAAGACTCTTCAGGTCTGGTAAACTTGACCATCTCAACCTTGTTGAACTGGTGAACTCTCAAAAACCCTCTGGTATCCTTGCCATAACTTCCCGCTTCGCGACGAAAACAGGCTGAATAGGCGGCATAAGAGATCGGGAGACTTTTTGTTTCGAGCATTTCACCCCGGTGGAGGTTGGTGACCGGTACCTCAGCGGTTGGAATAGCATACAGATCATCTTCGCCGATGTGGTAGACCTGGTCAGCAAATTTTGGCCACTGTCCCGTTCCCCTGAGCGACTCCTGATTGACAAGAAAGGGAGGGAAGACTTCAGTATAGCCATGACGCTCGGTGTGCGTATCAAGCATGAAGTTGATCAGGGCTCGTTCCAGACGGGCGCCTTTGCCAATGTAGGCAGGAAACCCTGCGCCACTTATCTTTGCGCCACGTTCAAAATCAAGAATGCCAAGGGATTTACCCAGTTCCAGGTGGTTTTTAACCGGAAAGTCAAGGTTGTGCACAAAGCTGACCGGCTCCCCGAAAATCTCATTATCAGCAGCACTTCGTCCGGCCGGAACTGAAGCGTGCAGTTTATTGGGCAGCGCCAGAAGAATATTCTCCATCTCCTCTTCAAGCAGTCCGAGCGCACTGTCCATACGGGTAATCTCTTCAGAGACCGATTTCATCTGGATGATCAGCTCATCCGGAGAACCGGTTCCATGTTTTTTCATCTCGGCAACCTCTTTAGAGACTTTGTTGCGAAGCGCTTTTTGTTCATCCGTCCGTTGGACCAGCTCTTTGCGCTCTTTGTCGCACGCAAGCACCCGGTGCAGTTTTGGCTCATCTGCGGCGAGTTGCCGGTTGTGCAGCATCGCTGCAACTTCCTCTGGATTCTGACGGATATAGTTGATATCAAGCATGATGATGGATGAAATAGGTTATGCTGAAAGCAGTGACTTGACGATCTGCTGAACCTTGGTGCCATCAGCTTTGCCCTTGAGCGCTTTCATCGCTTCAGCCATCACTTTGCCCATCTCTTTCATGGATGAAGCGCCTGTTTGCGTGATAATATCCTGTATGACTGCGGTTACTTCCTCGTCAGAGACAGGAGCCGGAAGATACTCCTCAAGCACACCCAACTCCGACTGTTCTGTTTCAGCAAGGTCAAGACGGTTTCCGGCAGTGAACTGCTCAATGGCATCGCGGCGTTTTTTCGCAAGGCTGACCAGCACCTCAAGTTCCTGCTCCTCAGTGAGCACAGCCTTTCCAGCAACGCGAATCGACACCTCTTTTTCAAGCAGGGCTGCGCGGATTGAGCGAATGGCGTTCAGGCGGGTTTTATCACCGCTTTTCATCGAATTTTTAAGATCAAGGTCTATTTTTTCCTTCAGGCTCATGATGGTGTTTGCTCAATATTTTTATAAGAAGAATCGGAAAATACAGGAAAAAAGCCTTCTTTCCCACAATTCACCAGTTTTTGCCTTCCTCATTCACCGAGGTCGCCGGAAACCGGCCTTAACACCAGCTCCTCCACAGACGTTCGTTGTGGCAGGAGATAGGCGTTGACAAGAGGGCCAGAAATATCTTCGGGCATCATCATGATCGCTTTCATCGACTCCGGCACCTCTCCCCACATTGGAGTATAGACCGCGCCAGGCATCACATTGGTAATTTTGACATTACAGGTTTTGGCATAGAGCCGGACAGCTTCAATAAACCCTTTCTGGCCGAACTTTGACATTGAGTAGAGAGCAGAGCTTTTAAACGCTGTCTCTGCGGCAATTGAGGTGATAAAGAAGATGTGCCCCGACTTTTTCTCCTCCATGACAGGAAACACCTTCTGCGTGAGAAAAAAAGTGCCCTTCAGGTTGGTTGCCATCGTGTAGTCATAGTCATCCACAGTCAATTCAGTGAATGGCTTGAACCGTCCGACACCGGCATTGTTTACCAGGCAGTCAATGGTGCCGAAGCGCTCAAGTGTGGTGCTGACAAGCTGGTCGATCTGTGCCATATCGGAAATATCCGCCTGGATTATATCAGCAAAGGCACCATAGGCACGGCATTCCTCCGCAACAGCTTCAAGATCTGATACGGTTCTTGATACAAGGATCAGGTGAGGCTCAAAATCGGGATATGTTGTTGAGGCCTTTGCAAAATCAAGGGCAATGGCTTTGCCGATACCCTTGCCAGCGCCAGTTATGAGGATGATATGTTTCATGTTTCAGGGGGAAAAAAGTTGTCCGAAAGTTAAAAAGTTTTATTGCATTTTTTTCAGAGAAGACCACTTTCCCGAAAACTGAACCAATCAGTTTTTCCAATGATAACATGATCAAGCAGTTCAATCTGAATGACGGCGCTTGCCTTTTTCAGGAGTTCGGTAATTTGTTTATCAGCATTGCTCGGCTCAACATCGCCGGAAGGGTGGTTATGCACAAGAATGATGGCGTGTGAACTCTCCCTGATGGCCGCCTTGAATACCTCTCTTGGGTGAATGAGGGCAGCGTTCAGGGTTCCGACAGAGACCAGTTCAGTCTTGATAATCTGGTTTTTGGTGTTCAGGTGCAGGACGTAGAGATGCTCCTTTGTTTCATCCGGGATACGGCCAGCCATGAATTCAAAAATATCCCTTGCTGCCTGGATTTTTTTCCTGTTGTTCCTGCTATAGTGCAACCGCTTGTTCAATTCGAAGATAGCGACAATCTGCATGGCTTTCGTTTCTCCGATTCCCTTGATCTCCTGAAGTTCTCCAAGAGTTACATTGACCAGTTTTTCAAGGGTGAAGCGGGCTATAATTTCATTACAGGTGTCAACAATGTTGAGCTGTTTTGAGCCGAAGCGCAGGATAATTGCCAACAGTTCAGCCGGGCTGAGGGAGGCTGGTCCGCTACTGAGGAAACGCTCCCTCGGTCGGTTTTCAGGATCAAAATCATGAAGTCGCATAAGTTCAGGTTAAATTGTTCCGGGTGAGCCAAAACTGTTATTGCGCAATAAATGCGTATTCCTGAACATACCAAAAAAAGAGCGTAACGAGAACAAAGTCTTTTGTGACTGGGAATTGTTGACTCGCTTGCAGGTACAAGATCTCAAGTGTTCTGGTTTTGAGAGGTGTGACTCGGCTGATTTTATTATAGAGTGAGAGGCTAATCTTTGCCATCGCCCTGTTTTTTCCCTTCCGGGATGGAGTCTATGAGCACTGTTTAGTAACGACGATCTGATTTTTGGAGTATAATGATATAAGTGCTACAATGGTTTATACGCAGGTTATAAAAAGAGTGGTCATGGAGTAAAAAGGCCTGTTGATGGCTTGTAAGCATTGTTTTTATGCCGATCCATATAAAACGCTGAAATAAAAAGCAATAAAAGATTTAACTTATTTATAAAAAAACGGTTAGAACTATTTTTTTGGTTTGAAAATGACGTCTTATATGTACTTTAACTCAAAAATCCGCAGTATAGGCGGATCCATCTAATTATTGTTATCTCTCATGACCCTAATAGTTTCTCTCGCTAATAAAGACTATGTGGTTCAAGTATCTGATAGGCGTCTATCTAGCAATGGACGTCTAATAGATGATGAATCAAATAAGTGTGGTGTTCTCTTCTGCTTAAATGCGAGGATGGTTTTTGGCTATACGGGGCTGGCAAGATATGGGGCCTTTTCTACTGATAAGTGGTTGTTAAAAGCACTCCATGAATCGGCAAATCCAAGCTATACAATTGTTGAGATTTTAGAAAAACTTAAAGATAAAGCGACAGAAACATTTAATAACCATCAAGCATTAAGAGGGCTATCTAACAACCAAAAATCCCTGGCAGTAATGTTCACTGGTTTTATTAATATTGATGGAACCCTAAAACCCGGTTGTGCGATTTTGTCCAATTATCACAACTTTAGTAACAACACCCGATTTGATAAAGCTGCGGATGAATTTGCCATTAATTATAGCTCCGCAAACAAAGAGGTGGTTAATCCTACTCTAGTTCAGAGGGTTGGTAACTGGCATGCAATGAGTGAGAAAGATATTGAGGAGCTTCGTGAGCTGTTATTGCAAGGCGTTCCAGGTAAAGCTTTAGTTGGAAAGACATTAGAAGTTGTACGTGATATCGCAGATAGGCCAAGATCGTCAGGAACAATAGGAAAACAATTAACCAGCATCTATCTACCGCAAGAACCTAACCTAGGGGTTGAAAGTAGTTATTCTACAGATGTAGTAAAACCAGAAACATACATGCCGGCTTTAGTATATTTGCTGCCAGATCAACATATGACGGTCGACAATATTTCAGTACGACCAGTTGAAGATGATACGCCTCCAATTTCTGTACCTAAAGCAAGAAGAAATGCCCCTTGCCCGTGTGGAAGTAATAAAAAATACAAATACTGTCATGGAAAAAGAGATAACAAAGCATTGCAGCGGACAAGCCGCTGAATGCGGCGTTAGACCACACGCAAAAACAAGTAGTTTGCCGTTGCCAAACTGCACACATTGCGATAAATTGGCGAAATGAAACGCATCAATTGGAACACGGAAAAGAGCGTGGCACTCAAAGCGTCAAGGTGAATCTGTTTCGAGGATGTGGT
>CAILXE010000015.1 GCA_903838095.1 uncultured Chlorobiaceae bacterium | reverse complement strand
TTGTACAAGATTTCTGGTGATGAAGTGGTTATCCTTGCTGTAATGCATTTGAAGCGGCATCCATCATATTGGCTTGATAGATAACCCGGCAATCATGAAACGCAGTGCAGAACGACAGGTCTCTTTGCCGTTTTCGGAAAAAATGCCGAGCTGGAGTTCTGCGTTCACATGGGGGTGAATTCGACTCGAATCCTATGGGTAGAACGGAGCGAGCCTCTTTGCTCTTTGTGCTGCCCTTTCTTATATTCGGTTATAAAAAAGTGTTAATCATTTTTAAGGGTTTATATATGACCTTTTCCATGGAAAAGGCGCCGCTGCCATTGCCGGTTAAGCGGGCCGTCATGAAGTTTGGTCGGGATTTGTCGCTGGCTCGGCGCCGCCGCCGGTTTTCGCAGGAGTCGATGGCGGAGCGGATTGGTATTTCAGTTTCAAGCCTGAGACGGCTGGAAAAAGGCGATCCAACGTTGAGTTGGGGTACCATTGCCCGCGCCATGTATGTGCTTGGCGAAATCGAGAAGCTCAATCAACTGCTCGACACGGCCAACGATGATATCGGCCTTGTGCTGATGGATGAGCAGTTGCCCCGGCGCATCCGCTCCCGAAAACCTTCGCCGGAGTCGGGTGCGCTATGAGCAGGGCGTTGCAGCGAGGCGCGACCGTTTGCCTTGGTGAAGGCGGTATGGTTGTTGGCCAGCTTGCCTATTCCCGCAGTGGTGCGCGTGAGAATTCGTCGTTTGTCTATAGCCGGCAGTGGCTTCAGTCGTTGGAGCGCTTTTCAATCTCCCCGGATCTTCCGCTGACAGAAACACATCAGTACCATAAGGCGGCTTCCGAAAATGACTCCGTTTTTCATTTCGCCATTGCCGATACGGCGCCGGATGGCTGGGGTTGCCGTGTTATTGCGCGTGACCATGCAAAGCGTCGTGTCATGCATAAGGCACAGGGGGCTGAGCAGCCTTTTGCTCCTCTAACGCCATGGGACTATCTGGTTGGTGTGGATGATTTCAGTCGGGTTGGCGCCTTGCGCTTGCGTGATGAAACGGGTAACTATCTGCGAACCATCGAGACTGGTGACAGGGCAACGCCACCCTTGCTGGAGCTGGGTTCTCTGCTTGGCGCAAGCCATGCTGTTGAGCAGGGGAGAGAAACGGAAGCCGATCTTCGTTACCTTCGAGGCAGGGGAACCTCACTTGGGGGGCTTCGTCCAAAATGCTCTGTCATTGATGATGATGGGCAGTTGGCCATCGGAAAGTTTCCAAGCGTCAAGGATCAGCGTTGTGTGACCAAAGGTGAAGTACTGGCCTTGCGTCTTGCAGTTGTTGCCGGTATTGAGGCCGCCCAGGCTCGTATTGTTTATGCTGACAACTTTCCAGTGACTGTCGTGCGTCGTTTTGACCGCACACTTCAGGGCGCTCGTATCCCTTATCTGTCGGGAGCGTCTCTTCTTCAGGCCAGCAGGGATGATGAACGTGCATACAGCGAGATTGCCGAGCGCATTATTGCCACCTGTGCAGACCCAAAACACGATCTGGCAGAGCTGTGGCGCCGTATTGTTTTCAACCTGCTCATCACCAATGTGGATGATCATCTGCACAATCATGGCTTTCTGCATGTCGGTCACGGCCAGTGGCGGCTTGCGCCCGCCTTTGATCTCAACCCGTTCCCCGACAAGGATCAGGAACTCAAAACCTGGCTGACGGAGGAGGCCGGCCCGGTATCTTCCATTACAGAGGTGGTGCGCGTTGCCGGGCAGTTCTGGCTTGAAAGAGAACAAGCTCTCGAAATTCTTGCGCAGGTCTGCAGAGCCGTGGAGAACTGGCGTGTTGTGGCTCTCACCCCGACGGTCGGCATGGAGCCTCGTGACCTGGACGATGTTGCCCCAGCCTTTGAGCACGCCCAGATGGAACTGGCCAGGAGTATGCTCAGGCGTGGTTGAGCAGGAAAAAGTGCAAAACTCTCCCAACAATCGCTCTTGATGTGAAAAGCATACCGGAATATTCTGGTAAATTAACAAACCGAAAAGAAGCAAAAGTTCTACAAAAAAGAGAAATGCCGCTTGCCATGCAACCAGATACCAGAAATGCCACCCCTGAATTTTCTGAAGATGAACTTCTGATTTTCATCGGGCACAGCGATGATGCTTCAGCGGAAGCTGAGGCTATAATGTCGTTGAGATCGGAGATTGATAAAGCATTTCGGGAATTTCTTACTGTAAATTTGCACCGATCACTTTTTCGTCGGTGGGACTTTTGGGAATGGCGTGAATCAGCATCAAGCATTCCTGGTGGTCAGGAGGCAGTTGTCAGAAAGGCTCTTGATCATGCACGAATTGCCATTTTTGTTTTCAAGGAGCGAGTTGGAAACGTTACCTGGCAGGAACTTGAACAGGTAAGAGAGCGTAGCCGGAAGCAGCGGTTGCATATTTTGGCTTTTTTCCCGGAGGTTCAGCCCCAACAAGGCAAGTTTCCAAATATAGAAGCTAAACTACAGGCGTCCACAAATTGGACGGTATTACTTGAGCATCAGAAAGAATTGACAAGTGATTGGACAGCTCTAAATAATGTTGCTGTATCACCTTGTCCAACGTATTACAGCATTGATGATTTGACTGCTGCTGTCCTTCCGAAGTTGAAAATGGCCATGGCTGATATTCTCGCTGTCGAATCTCCAGAGTATCGTTCGAAGCTTTTGCCGCAGGTGGATGCATCCGGCGATTTACTTGACACCTACCACGCCACCCTGACACAGCAACTTGGCAACATTACCCTGACAGGCTCGCCTGTGCTGGAGCATTTTGCTGTAAAGCTTTCGGAGACGTTTGTGTCGCTCAGTTTGTCGGCGACTTCGCGGTGCGAGGTGCGCAGCAGCGCGGATGGTGAGCTATGTGATGAAGTCGAGTATCAGCGCAGCACTACCCCCGAAAAGGTTATGAGTTTTGTGTTTCAGCATCATCCGCTGTTGCTCGTCATTGGTGATCCGGGTTCGGGGAAAACAACCCTGCTCAAATATTATGCGCT
>CAILXE010000014.1 GCA_903838095.1 uncultured Chlorobiaceae bacterium | reverse complement strand
CAGCGCAGGGTCTGCCGCTTCACGTCGTAAGCCACCGTCACCCCGCGCAGGTTGAAGCCGACCTCGCTCGCCTCACCCAAGGTGATCTCGGCTTCGAGGTCGAGCAGTTCGCCTTTCAAATCAGCCAGCGGGTTTTCCCCCGGTTGGAGGGAACGTGCCGCCACGGGGTGCGATTGGGCGCGGAGGGAGGTTAGTTCCTTGACCGGCCACGCAAACAGGCGAGACCCATCCTCGGTGGTACGCAGGGTCAGTTCCACGGGGGTGCCCATCATCTGGTTAAAGGGCATGTCAGGCGTGGCGATTTGGCCCCACGGAACCAGAATGCGGCGGCCATCCTCGGGGGGGATATCGGTGTAGGTCTGGGTGGCATACCAGCCATTACCGCGGTGTAGCTCGTGGGGCCCTGATTCTGGGGTAAAGGTCTTGCCGTCGAATTTGCCGACGAGGTAGCGCCCGTTGCCGCCATAGAAAACCCAGCGGGTGTTCTCTTTATGGCCGTCCACCGCGATCTCAAAGAACTCCGGACACTCGCTGGCGCCCGGGAGGGCGACGCCGCTCAGCTTCTCCCATTGCTTCAGGTCGGCGGAAGAGAACAAGGCGTAGTCGCTCTTGTCGAGGTAAAGTGCCATGATCCATTTTTTCTCCGGCGCATTAATCGATCAGCGCAGCGTCATTCACCTCACACGCAAACCGCTTTTCTGGATGCGGTTGCTACAAAGTTTGCTAATACTAATCTTTATACGTTACGCCGAGATGTGTTTCCGGCTATGCGCCTTCACACGAGAGCTTCCAATGAGTCGGCCTTTGAAGTATCCAGAATTTCAGATCATGATGAATTTGCTATCGCTCATGGTTCGGGTATTTCTAAAGAGTATACTCCGACCTATACCTTTGCTACGCTGGCAGTGGTGGGTGGTGATGAAGCGGCGCGTCCGCAGTCAGGTTTTTGCACTTATTTTTTAGATGAGGATCACCGGGTAAAAAATCTGGAGTGGCGTGAGCGAGTTAGGGCTAATATCCTGATGTCGAGTAGCGGAACCAGGGTATGTCTTTTAGCCGCGTTACGTGGTCTTCATTTTCTGGAGGCGGAAAAACAGATAGATGCGGGGCTATTTAAGCCGGTGCTTGATCCGTTTAGTTGGATTAAGCCAACCTCAACAGGGGGTTCAGGTGAAATTGAGGTATTTCCTTCTGGTGGGCGAAAAGGCAATGTTTTACTTTC
Source organism: uncultured Chlorobiaceae bacterium (assembly GCA_903838095.1). Lineage (GTDB taxonomy): Bacteria > Bacteroidota > Chlorobiia > Chlorobiales > Chlorobiaceae > Chlorobium. The sequence goes on along the minus strand of CAILXE010000014.1, from coordinate 3,139 downwards.
ATTGCCGGCCGTGTTGTCGCATATAACCGATGTACTGCATTGCGGGAGAGACTAATGGCTGCCGGCTCGATTGAGCGCTATTCATTATGTGGACAGCTATTTGAAGTCGCGGTAAAAAGAGGTGTGTTGGCATCGCTACTGGGTAGCAAAGTTGGTAATACTGATAAATTGAATGATTTAGGTTTGAACCGTTGGCTCGCATACGGTGTTATCGATGTTTATGTGGCGCTAGCCAACGCGCTTGGTGAAGTTGATCCTAACCTAAAAAGGAGAACGCGAGAAACTGCTCGCCATCTATTTGTGTTAGGTATGGGGCTAGGGCAAACTGCCATGCGTGAATACTTGGAGAAGCTAAAATATCCAGCTGAGCATTATGCCATTAAAGCCTTATGGTGTCCGTTACAGCTACCTGTCTCGCAAAGAAAGCCTAATGAGGATACGCAAAAAGAACGTCAGATGGTCTTGCTTGAGTTTTTAAAGGTATTCGGTCAGGGGGGTTGCGTTGATAATACGTTAAACAAGCTCGGCCATCCCGTTAATGCTGATTTTTTACTGTGGCTGGAGTCGAGCTACAGCAAGCCAGATAGGGAATTGCTATGCCTTGAGTTTTCGCTGAATGGCCTTCCTGAAACAGCCGACTATACCTCTCCAGAGGCTCATCTTGATGAATTAAGACGCTTTGCTGGACTCATAAATTCTCGGAGCGTGTTCTCAAGGGTTTGCGCTGAGGTATCTGGCGAAACATTTGCTCTATCGCCGAGAATGAAGGAGTATTTACCAGCATTTACCAGTAAAGATAAGCCGCTCTATAAGCTTTGTCAGGCGGCATCTTATGTTGAAAAAACGATAGATTGGCTTAAAAGCCGAGGTTTTGATGATCGTCCTTTTAATACCAGGGCGCTATCCATTACCCAGAATGGCTTTGAAAGCTTGTGTGCAAGGTTTTTTATAGACAGCCAAGTAGATCCAAGAGCTGAGCTTATTAGAAATCTTGGGAATGCTTATCGCAATTGCAAAAGCAAGTCCGACAACGATGAGATCAAGCTAGACGAATATATTCGTTATGCTTTTGACAGTATCCGGAAATCACTACCTGGCGTTATTAGTAAACAGCTTCGCGACATGCCGGAAATTCCTGCTCTCGGTGGTTCTTTAGTCGTTGATTTTTCTGAAAATGTTGAAAACTTATGTAATCCCATGACGATGACAACGCTAGATGAAGCACTATCCATGGTGGGTTCCGATACGTCCGTTGCTGATTTTTTAAAGTCAGAACCGGAAGCTGCCATAGCCAAGGCGCTCTCTCAACTGGATAAGGCTGATCAGTCCGTGTCATTGCGTGATTTACATGCAGCGGCAGTTGTTGCCGGCATGCAAGCATCGGCTTTGGGGAAAATGACTGTTCTTGGGCTCGAAGGTAATCCAGGGATTGGCAAAACAACAGCTGTAGTAAGTTACCTTAAAGCTGCCAAAGAGGGCTTTCTGTTTTTATATATTAGTCCGCGCGTCATTATTAATGATGACGTTACGGGAAGTCTTGCACGCAACAAGTCAACTAGCGAGACAACCGGAATACTGACCATTACAACCAACTCTAAACTGATTGGTGCCGCTATGTCGCTACATAAAAAGCAAGCTCATGACGCGACCAACAACCGAATAATTGACAGTGCCGTGGTGGTTGACGGAGTTGATCATTTAAAGATACCAGAAAGTAGCACGATGATTCTGACTCCGCCAGAAAAAGAGGCGCTGGAGAAAATGCACATTGGTTCCAGCAATCGTAAGCACGCTGAAACCGAACGACAAGACAGAATGGAGAGTGTTAATCAGCCTGGTGTTTTAAGGGTTTTATCAAACATAACCAAGGTATTGTTAAGCGAAAATACGGCTATTAATAAAGTAGTATTAACGGCGTCTATCCAAGGTTATCGTGAATTTCCTGGTGGTAAAAATACGCTAACGGCATTAAAAAATCTCTTTAAGAACCCAGTAGACAGTCATGCCGGCATACAAGAAAGGCGGTTATTTGCAAATCGAATTCAGACCATTGTGGTTATGGTGGATGAATTAACGGGTGATGGTGCGGGCGCCTTACTTGTTCATGCTGTTGCTGACTGGCTAAGAGAGCAATTTATTAAGCCTTTCGAAAGCGCACCTGTATTTCGGGTGATTCTTATCATATCCGATGCCTCACTTGGTAATGAAATCGTTCTGTATAGTTACCTTAATAGTGGCATTCGCGCACCGGATAAAGTGATGGTTTCAGGAAGCATGGGCAAGATGCCTTTCCGGTTAGCTGCAACGTCAATAAGAATTGGCAGGAAACAGACACCTGTTTTACACGTAATGACTAATAGCTATCCGGCATCAACTCTCGCAATAGATTACCGTGTTAGAGTCGACTGGGTAAAGCCTATGGAGCGGTCTGACGGAAAAATGCAGACAGTGCGTCAAGCTATTTCCGCTCAGATGGGCGAGGCCATTAAGCGTAATATTATTAAAGAAATAACCCGCGCAATTGAATCTGGAGCTGATCAAGTTATTTTTTTTGCGCAGGACAGAATTCTTCTTCGTCAGATAAAAACAGAATTAACGGCCAGTGAAGACAGCCAAATACTATTGGCCGTTCATCAAGTAGAAATTATTGATTCAAGCGTGCTCCCGACGAAGCGCAAGGAATTAATTGCCGATAAAAACCGGGATGGAGTAAAAGTCTTTCTAATGACTTCCAGTGCTGCACGCGGCGTATCTTTTCCTAAGACGGACTGGATTATTGCGTTAGTTCCACGCTTTAATATTGAAGCGGCATTAATGGAAATTACTCAACTGATCTATAGGGGACGAGGATCGAGCTACACAGCAGATGATGGTGAGCTTCGTGATAATGGTGATTGGAAAGATCGTCGTCTTGTCATGTTACTGCAAGATTTTTTACCAGAAGGTGATGAGCGGGATCTTCGGCAATGGCTTAGGCAGGTGAGTGATGTGTTGACCTATATGGTCATGTTAAGATCAACGATCTATACCCGCATTACGGGTGATGCCGGGCTTGATAAACAACGCCTTGCTATGGTACCAGTTGGAGGTATCGGATCGGAAGAAATGCTTTCATTAATGAGTACGCATGTTAGAGACT
>CAILXE010000013.1 GCA_903838095.1 uncultured Chlorobiaceae bacterium | reverse complement strand
TGATATATCGGCCAAAAGATGCCTGAATGCCTGCGTTGCGGGAGAGTGCCGCTTTACGGTTCCGGTGTTTCATGTAGCGGATGTTCGGAAAATCGCATAGGAACGGGTCCAGTGTTTTGAAGGTGTTGTCTTTGCTCCCGTCGTCAACAATAAGAAGTTCCCAGTTTGTGAACGACTGGGAGATAACGCTTTTCACTGCTTTTTCAAGATAATGTTCCCTGTTAAAGGTCGCCATGATGACTGAAATGTCAGGTTTATAACTGAATCTCATGGTCTTGCGGCTCTGATGGCGAAAGCGCAGACAAGCATACCTGCAACCAGAAAGTTTTGCGCAATGGCATTGTAGCGGACATCCATTGTCGCTGGTGACTTCACCAGATAAAACTGCAATATGAATTGAGGGATAACAAGAGCGGCAACAACAATGCCATAAGTGGATTGGCCGATCATGAACATATAAACGGCAGCCAGAATCTGGCCAATATTGATCAGTGCCGCAGCAATTTTGGCAGCATTGGTCTCTCCAAATACCACAGGGAGGGTTCTGATGCCAACCTGTCGGTCTCCCTCAATTGATTTAAAGTCATTAATAGTCATGGTGCCAGTGCTGGAAAGGGTAAAAAGCCCGGCAACAATCAGTGATGGCTGCAATGACAAGATCGTAAAGTTCGGATTATAGGCAATTTCACCGGCAATCCACGGAATCACAAGGTAGGAGACAGCAACAATGATATTTCCGGCCCAAAGTCGTTTTTTTAGCTTGATGGGGTTGGCACTGTAGAGGTGGGCATTGACAATGCCGATGACGACGTAAAAGCCGATCAGTGGGTGAATCAGATAGCCGGCTATGACTGAGAGAACCGACCAGAGAGCAATCAGGATAGTAGCATTTTGCAATGAGATTGCGCCACCGGGAATTGGGCGGTTTGGCTCATTGATCTCATCAAGATCACGGTCAAAATAGTCGTTCAACATCTGGCAGGTTCCACTTGCAAGGGGGCCGGTCAGCATCATGCCAAGAATAAATTTTACCCCCAATACATCACTCCATCCAAACGCTCCACTGGCAACGGCTCCACAAAGAAAACTCCATATTACCGGAATCCAGGTAACCGGTTTGAGAAATCTTATAACCAGTGCCAGCCTTGAGAGATTTTCGGTAGGCATCGGTCTGGCATGAACAAGCTTACGAACATTTAATGGGGTTTTGAACTCTCCATTATCTGGAAGTTGTTCTGAATCCTTGATGAAACGAAAATCACTCACCCTTATTTGCTTATGTTGAATAACCTCTACGTCAGGTTACGACAAAATCTGATGCTGTAACCGATGTGACTCCAATCAATGTTGCAAACTGTATCGCCGCACCGCTACCGCTTCCGTCGGCATCATAAGAGAGAGCGTGGGTTGTAGAGTTGAAAAGGATATAGTCGTTTGCATCAAGAGCCTTACCGTCCGAACTTGATACCAGATTAGCTGGTAACAGCGCACCAGTTGTGATTAATTTTTTGAAAATCGAGTTTTCAAGTTGAATTTTATCGAGGTTCGATGTGAAATCAACAAGAGTATCAACATTTGTTGAGGCATTCAGGAGAGTGTCGAAACGGAAAATATCGGAACCACTTCCACCGGTGAGCCTGTCGTTACCTTCTTTTCCGTTTAACAGGTCGTTTCCCGTATTTCCCGTGACAGAGTTAGCGAGAGTATTGCCATTTCCCGAAAAAGCCAGGGTACCTGTATATTCAAGGTTTTCAACATTTGAACTGAGTGTAAGCGTCGTCAGTGAGGTCTGTACTGTGTCGGTACCGGAGCTTGTGTTTTCGATAACGGTATCACCTGAATTATCAACAATATAGATATCATTTCCTGCGCCGCCAGTCATACGGTCGCTGCCCCCTCCGCCATCGAGCAGGTCATTTCCTGCGTTTCCGTACAGCGAGTCATTGCCAAGCAGGCCGAAAATACGGTCATCACCGTCAGTTCCAATCAAAATATTTACAGCATTCGTTCCCGTGATTGTGTTGTAGTTCAAATCTGTCTCAAAATTGAAAACTGTTGATGCTGCTATTCCATCAAAATTGTTGCCCGCAAAATCCTTCAGAGCCGTATTATCAATCAGTATATAGTATTTGCTGCCGGGAGCAAGATTATCAACAGGGTTAATCGTGACTGTTTCAAAAGATATATAAACCTGTGAGGTATCTGCAGCGCTGATCGATTTCCATACCGTTCCTCCTGCGTTGTAGATAACAAATGAGCCGGTACCAGCCTGTACTGACTCGTTGAAGGTCAAAACAATGTTCGCGCCTGAAGCAACGGCAGTTGCATTGTCAGTTGGTGAAGAGCTCAGGAGTAAAGGATGAATCGTGTCGCTTAGTACTGCAGATGGGTCGGCAATTGTATTATCGTCAAAATGCAGATATTCAAAGTGGCTTAGTCTGTCTATACCGTCCGGCCCTGATACTACAGTTACGTCGTTGTCAAGAGTGATCGTGTACATTGAGCGATTTCCGGAAAAAACAGCAGTGTCTGAACCACTTCCGCCGTCCAGCGTGTCGTTGCCAGCCATACCGGAGATAGTATCGTCCCCTCTCATACCGTAAAGCACATTGTCCAGTGCATTGCCGATTAATATATCGTTACCATCACCAGCGATGGCGTTCTCAATTTTTGAACCTGCCGCAATTGTGAGAAAACTCTTGCCTGCCAGTGTAGAGGTTGAATTTTCAGTCAGATTAAGCTCAAGATTACGATACATCGCCGCAGCATCAATCCAGTCTGTTCCCCCATCAGTGTCGGAAAGCGTCAGACGCGATGATTGGCCTGTGGCCGCAAGTGTGGTCAGAACCTCATCGGTGTAGTGATAAACATCGTTGGTGGTCGCCGTTGAACCATAGCCTGTAAAGGCAATAGAATTAAGTGTTCCGGAATCATTTTTTATGGCATCCTTAATCAGCAACTTCCAGTCACCGAGGCTTGACTCACCTCGCAGGCCATCTATTCCAAACGTATATGTCAAGCCGTAATCAGAGATTGAAGCATTGCCGGTGCTGCCGTTGTAGAGACTCATTGTCGTGCCTTCAGGAGATACCAGGCTTATCCGAAGGTTGGTGAAATTTGAATGTGTCAGATTAATTGTAAGGTCAACGTGCTCAAGGCTGACAATATCAGATACGTTGAATGTAAAGGTTGACGTTGCCAGGTCGGCAATGGTCTTTGAAGGGAAAGTGATCGTACCTGTTTTTGCAACAGCTTCAGTGAGTGATGTTGCAGCCGTCGGATACATGATACTCCACACTTCAGCCATTCTGACGGCGTTAAATGCGTTAACTATTCCGTATCCGTAGTCTTCACTGTAATGCAGTCCGCCACCGTTCCAGTTGTCGGCGCCGTTCCATTTCCATGACAAGTTTTCGTTTGTTTTCGCCCCACCGTAAAGGCTTCCGGCACCGAGGGATGAGTAGGCAAGAATATTTTGCACATCGCGCCATCCAAGAGACTTGTTGGCGCTGAGCATCAATGTAACGACTCCAACAGTTACAGGTCCAGCAGCAGAGGTTCCACTGAACTGATTGGTGTAATCATCATTCAAAAGGCCATCATAGCCATTTCCTGTGCCAAGCAGGTCGGTAGTCACTGAACCGGCTGGTGCGGAAACAAGAATATGTGCTCCGTATGTTGAATACTGTGCTACTATGCCAGTTGAATCGATAGCCGCAACCGTAACCGTATGACGGGAGGCATCAAGAGCATCTCCGTTGCCGTCAATATTGTTATTGCCGGCTGATTTTATATTGATAGTGCCAAGTCCATTACGACCGTAAGCCGAAGCATTGGCAAACTTTGCAACATCACCGGCTACAACGAAATTGGGGTATTTACCGTAACTGTGATTCGTAACATCAAAATTGCCAAGACTGTCGAGTGTGAGCAGATATCTCGCCCATGCAGAGTTAATGTCATCCTGTCCACCAAAAATCCTGATTGCGGTAATCTGAGACTTAAATGCAATACCAATACCGCCAAGTCCGTTATTTTCAGCGGCAATAAGCCCCGCAACGGATGTTCCATGGCCGTCTGATGAGGTTAATGGCAGGCCGTTATTGAGTGTTCCGGAAATTGTTACCTGACGACTGGCATTGTAATTGGCATCCAGATCCCAGTGGGTTTGCTGTACTCCTGTATCCCATAGACCAACGGTTACCCCTTGCCCCCGGTAGTCCGCCCAGACCCGTTCAAGCCCTGAAAAGGTTGAGCTACCTGCGCCATAACCCAATTGGCCAATCATCCCGAGATGCCATTGGCTTGAATACAGCGGATCGTCTGGTTTGAATGAATTTGACATGATTTTATTTTCCGCTTAAATTTCAGAATGCCGGTCGCATGCGAATGGATGTGGTCAGCGTCATTGAGATACACTATTAATTGACAAAATCCGGTCAACGCGAAACGCCTCTTTTCCTTGTTGGCATGGGGAATAATTTACTTTTATGCCTTCAAGTTCGAGTCGGGTGCCTGCTTCAAACTGCCCAGGCCTTACACCATCAAGAGCAATTGTTTCTCCGTCTTCACAAAGTAAAAGAGGACAAATAACCCCGCCGGTTACAATTTTTCCACACAACACAAAAGTTTGTGGCCGTGATAATGAATTTTTCTCAACAGCCATGATACATCCCGTTAAACAGGTGAAATTCAGTGTGGCAAAGATTGCTATTGTAGTCCATAACTTTATCATAATAAACAAATATATCAATAATGGGTACCTCAGCCAAGCGATATTTGATTGTTCGGAATCTAATGATTATTGTTATTGTTAAGAGAATACACGCTTGAATCTGAAGGCAGGTTGGCGACCCGGTCAATAACAGATAACGAAGACAACATGCGGTTATGATTGACAGTAATGTGCTGCTTGCATTTTTTTCGACATCACTTATTCTTGCGTTGTCTCCCGGCCCCGACAACCTTTTTGTCTTGGCGCAGTCAGCCCAGAACGGACGGAAATCAGGAATCTATGTTACACTTGGCCTTGCTACAGGTCTTTTTGCACATACAGCCGCTGTTGCATTTGGCCTTGCCGCTCTTTTGCGCTCATCATCGCTTGCTTTTGGTACCCTGAAATTTATTGGTGCAGCCTATCTTGTCTATCTTGCCTGGCAGGCACTTAAGGCAACAACTATTACTCTTCAGCAAAAACCCGTTCAGGCGCTTTCCAATGGGCGACTTTATCTGCGGGGTATTGTTATGAATCTCACCAATCCCAAGGTTTCATTTTTTTTTATGGCATTTTTGCCGCAATTTGCTGATCCGCATCGCGGCTCCATGATTTTGCAGTTTTTTCAGCTTGGAGGAGTTTTCCTTACAGCGACGTTGCTTGTTTTTGGTCTCATCAGTTTTTTTGCAGGTAGTCTTGGAGAGCGGTTTCGCAACTCCGTGCTCGCTCAAAATGCGCTCAACAGGATCGCTGCCTTAGTGTTTGTCAGTCTTGCTGTTAAACTTGCTGTTTCGGAACGCTAAAAGATAAAATTGCGCGTTATAACCCGTTGTGCAATTTTTTTAAAAAAAAGGTATTAACCCGTTTGCATTTTATCCCTTTGCTTTACTTTATTGAGGGTGAAATATCTTATTACCTTCTCGCATTAAAAAAGAACAATTTATTCCATCAATGCTATTTCAGCTCCTGAAATTCCCGATGTTTCTTTCATGGAAACAGTCTTTCCCTCTACAGAGGAGGATTTCTTCCATGATACTGCAATACCTTGTTGCTTTTTTTGTTATCGTTATCACGGTCATGATCTTGCCTCTTTCATTAAGAGCTCAAAGAATAGATGATTCACCCTTATCTCAAGGTTGCATAAATTCCTACATTCTAAAGGAGATTGGGAGTTCTAAAGTCTTGATGGCCAAGGATATCGACAGGCCAGTTTCTCCGGCCAGCCTCACAAAAATACTGACCTGCATTATTGCCATAGAAAGTGGCCGACTTGATCAGGATGTCCTTATTACCAAAGAAGCGACAATGGTTGAGCCGTCTAAAGCAGGCTTCAGACAAGGTGATAAAATCAAGCTTCTTGATCTGGTTAAGGCTGCTATGGTTAATTCAAGCAACGATGCGGCATTTGCCATAGCGATTTATCTTTCAGGTAATGTTGATTCATTTGTAAGTTCCATGAACTACAAGGCAAAAATGATCGGCATGAAAAATTCCTGGTTTACCAATCCTGCGGGTTTTGATAAAGGACGGTATGCTGGCAATATATCAACAGCAGGCGATTTGTTGCGTCTGACAGAATACGCGGTCAGGAATCCGCTGTTTAACAATGTTGCACGTCTTGAGAAAGCTGTATTTATGGAACAGACGACTCATAAGGTTTATGTTCTGAGAACCCACAACAAGCTTCTTGATAAATATCGCTATGCGGTAGGTATCAAGACAGGTTATACCACCAAAGCCGGCGGGT
>CAILXE010000012.1 GCA_903838095.1 uncultured Chlorobiaceae bacterium | reverse complement strand
TTATCCAACGGGACAATGGAGAGATCGCTGATCATGCGCTGCAGGGTGGCTTTGTCCCTGGGGGTCGGCAGTGCCACACGTGACATGTGGTTGCGGATATCGAAATTGGGGTCTTCATCCCAAAATGGTCTTCCCAACTGTGATGTTGGCCAGACAACCCTTTGCCTGAAACGTTCATAACAAAGGAGTCGTTTTTCTAACAGTGCCAGCACCGCAGAAAAATCGAGCATCTCATTAAATTCCATAAGGCCCGTAATGACCATGAGATTGGTCGGTTCGTCCATGTTTAACCAAAAACTGTCGATACTCGACATTGGTTCAAACTTTCTTGCGCGCTCCATAATAGAAACCTCCAACGAACATGTTAAGGACTTTAATATTAAAAAAACACTCAAGTCAAGAATAAAATCTTAAATTAAATCTTAAATATCAAACATTAAAGCATGCCTATCCATTGATCGGTAGTCTTTGCAATTTCCCGGATGGTTTTCGGATTCATGACCAGTCCGATATGTCCCTGGCTGTATTCCTTCAGATGCTTATTGGTCGAAGAAATCAGATTGTAACCATATTTGATGGTCGAAGGCGGCGCAACTACATCGAGGCTGCCCATGACGTGAAAGACAGGTAATTTGATATTTTTCAGATTTTCAGTATAATTGATTTTCCCGTCAAAGGACATGATGCTGTTGCCGAAAACATGAGACCGTAAGAATTGTATTATCACTCTGGTGGATTCCTCGCAGATGATGTCTTCCATCAGCAGAGAGACTTCCGGGGGCGTAATCTGCGAAAACCCGATAACGTCATGAAGAGTAGGCACCTTGGTGCTCAAATCGAAGGTAATCTGACGTATCGATTCATGGAAATCAAAAAGGTAGGAAAAAAAACTTTTCAGGTTAATCGTAGGGACTACTTTTGATATGGACAGAGCAAGAAGCTTGTTGAAGACATTGCCGGTCATCGTATGTAAGTTAAAACTTTCCGGAATGAGCTTCGTCAAATATCGCATGAGATTCGTACCGGGAATACCAAGATTCATATCTACATAATCCGGTGAGGCAATAGAGACAATACCGGCTATATGGGTTTCCGGATCTGGCAAATCAGCGCGGTTTGCCAGTTGCTTAATTGCCTGATATGAACCCGCGTAAAAACGGGCTATGAGTCCGCCCATGCTGTGGCCGTATACCACGATCCGTTCATCAGGATACTGCTGACGTATCCAGGCCAGTGCCTGCGGAAAGTCTTCGTTAATAAAATCGTCAATAGACCAGGCCTCATTAAACCAGCCATCAGGTAGTGTGCTCTTGGCCCTTCCCCGGCAGTCAAGGGAGATAACCTTATACCCGTATCTGAATGCCATCTCTCTGGCCATCTGATCGAATATGGAACGATTGCAAAAGAATCCGGGGATCATCAGCAGTGTTTTCCCTGTTTTGTTTTCCTGTTCCGGTAAAAATCGTTTCAAACTGATGGAATAACCTCGCGATGTCGGGACGATGTAACTTGCATCCAGCCGGAATTTAGAATTATAAAGATCTGATCTGCCGATGATCGTTCTTACGGGGATAGACTGGCCGGCTTTCTTTGTATAGTAGAGGTTAAGAATGCTGGAGTTAGTATCGATTTTTTCGATGGTTTTCCGGACAAATCTAAAATTATATTCACTCCTGTTGAATTCTAGAGCCATAATAGTTGAGATACCCCCGCTCAAAGAATGCAACTGGGGAAACAAAAGCTCTTTCTGCCTGAGTGTTAATGGATCCCTGCGGACACCCCACAGAACGCCTATCGGATTATCACCGAAAAAGATTGTGATTCCCACACT
>CAILXE010000011.1 GCA_903838095.1 uncultured Chlorobiaceae bacterium | reverse complement strand
CTGATGTGGATGGCGCACATATCAGAACGCTGCTGTTGACCTTTTTCTTCCGCCACATGCGTGCGCTGATTGAGGCTGGCAGGGTCTTTATCGCCCAGCCGCCACTCTATCTGGTCAAGTCAGGCAAGGATCAGCAGTATGCCTGGGATGACGATGAACGCAACAGCATTTCGGACGGTATGAAAAAGATGCAGAAAGGGAAGGCGAACATCCACATCCAGCGTTACAAGGGTCTTGGAGAGATGAACCCTGAGCAGCTCTGGAGTACAACAATGGATCCTGCGCACCGGTCTCTTCTATTGGTGAACGTGGAAAATGCCATGGAAGCTGACCAGGTATTCTCCACGCTTATGGGCGACAAAGTTGAACCTCGACGGGATTTCATCGAAAAAAATGCCCGCTACGTCCGTCGCTTAGATGTCTGAGGTGCTGACGTAAACCTCTTTGCGGAGCTGTTGCACCCATTGGTTGAACATCTGCCGATTTTTGTAATCAAGCGCCTGCTCCGCAAGAAAAGCATAGTCTTTTTCCGGATTGATCTGATGTGCCGGAATCCTTTCATTCAGCCGGAATATCGCATAGAATGCTTCGTTCTGTGGAGGATTGATTTGCTGTGGCTCACTGATATCACCCGGCTTTTGCAGAGTGCTGATAATCTGCTGCATTTGCGGAAAAAGCGATTTCGGTGAAAAAGTTGGCTTGGACGCCCCCCCCATAAGAATAGCCCCACCTGTTGTTGCGGCCATATTGTCGTCAGAATATTTTTTAGCCATATCTGCAAAATTTGCTTTTCCGCTCAAAATATCGTGACGGACAGTATTGAGCTGCTGAATTGCCTCTGAAAAGTCACGCTTCGTACGGTCAAGCGTAATAAGGATATGGCGTACATGAATTGAATTATCTTCCTTGCTGAGCAACTGAATAATATGAAAACCGTAACGAGTCTCAACAATATCAGACACTCCTCCTTCCTCGAGGGCAAATGCCGCTGCTTCAAAGCTTGGGATAAGCTGGCCTTTGCGGACGACTCCAAGATCGCCTCCTGATTTGGCAGAACCAGGATCCTGGGAGTACTTTATTGCCAACGTTTCAAAATCGCTTCCAGATTTAAGCTCTTTAAGAATCCGCTGTATCATGGCCAGTGATTGCGCTCTGCTCTCCTGTGTTACCGGTGGATATTTGACGATCTGAGATACAGAAACCTCTTCCGGAATCTCGGAAAGCTGGGCCCTGTTCTCTTTATAAAATGCCATCACTTCATCATAGGTGACGGTTACTCCTCCTGACTTTTTCTTGCGGAGCGTATCAATCAACTGCTGATTGCGGAATTCCTCACGAATAGTTTCGAGGATACCTGCAGATGACTTGCCAATTCGGCTCTCCATTTCGGCTTTTGAAGAAAAATTCGCACTGATCTGCTTGAACCGATCTTTTGCCATGGCATCAAGTGCACTGAGATCAATATTGACACTATCGATTTTGGCTTTCGCAAGAATGACTTTCTGGTCAATAAGTCCATCAAGGATGGAACGGGGAAGTCCCTTGTCTTTTGCCAGTTCTGGATACTGCGTCCGTGCCATAAGCACGCGGCTATCGAGTTCTGATTTGAAAATGACCTCATTTCCCACAGACGCTACAACACGGTCAACAACCTCTGCAAAAACTGGACTTTGCAGCAATGTTGACGCGGCAAGAAACAGCAATGTTGCGCTCCTCAATATTTTTTTCATGCACCCACTCCTGACAGTAAATAGTTTTGATGTTTATAGCCTCAAAGGGCACCCCTCAGAGACGAACTGTTTTCATACTTTCCTTCATCAACTGCGCACTCAGGGCTGTTTGTTGCCCCTGAGACGTACCGCACTTTTTGTCATCTTGAGCCAGTCATAAACGAGAGGCGCTGCAACAAAAATCGATGAATAGGTGCCAATCAGAATTCCTGAAAAAACGGCAAATGCAAAACCTCTGATGGCAGGGCCTGCAAAGATAAAGAGAACAAGCACTGAAAGCAGCACGGTTCCGGACGTTATAATGGTTCGGCTGAGGGTCTGGTTCATGCTTTCATTGAAAATCCTCTCATACTCCGAGGGTTTCTGCCCGCGTATTCTCTCCCTGATTCGATCGTAGACCACAACCGTATCGGTAATTGAGTATCCTGCTATGGTCAGAAAAGCGGCAATAATACTCTGATCCATCTCAAGGGGCATGAAGGGAAACAACCCACCGAGAATACTGAAAAGGCCTAAAACAGTAAGAATATCGTGGAAAATCGCCACCACTCCGGCGGTTGCAAATTTTATTTCAAAACGGAATCCTACATAAAGAAGAATTGCAAGAAGCGAAGCGATAAGGGCCTTGACGGCCGACCATTTCAAATCTGAAGCAATGCTTGGCCCAACGGCATCAATCCGCACAATCTCATGATGATTGCCGGGTATCCGGGCATTCAGGGCGTTGGAAACCAGCGATTTCAGTTGACCTGTATCTCCCTGAAAGACGGTGCTGAAGAGAAAAGAGCGATCCATACCATACTGTTTCAGAGTTCCTGAAACTCCTGCAGCGTCAAGAACCGACCGAATCTCCCCGACATCAATATTTTTATCGAACCGTATCACCACTTCGGAGCCTCCCCTGAAATCAATTCCGTAGTTCAGCCCTTTCACAACGAGCGAGACCATACCCGCAAGAAGCAGAATAATTGAAAAACCGTAAGCAATTTTACGATTATGGATAAAGTTAAAATGGGTCTTCTGAAATATCCTCATTGGTTGAAGCGTCTTGAAATATTAACCGAAACTTTTTTCTGACATAAGGTTTTTGGCAAGCAGCAGATGGAAAATCTCTCTGGTTACCACGATGGCTGTAAACAAGCTTGCCGAGGTACCAATCATCAGTGTGACGGCAAATCCCTGAATTGGGCCAATCCCATAAGTATACAGCAGAAATGCTGCTGACAGGGTCGTTACATGAGAATCAAGAATCGATGAAAATGCACGGTCGTAGCCTTGTGTCACTGCGGAAATCACACTCTTTCCTTCGGCAAGCTCTTCGCGTATCCTTTCATAGATAAGCACGTTGGCATCAACTGCCATACCAATGGTCAACACAATACCGGCAATACCCGGCAGTGAAAGAGATGCGTTAAAGCCGGCCAGTACTGAGAGAACAATAAGAATGTTCAGCACAAGAGCTATGTCGGCCGCGATTCCGGCTTTTTTGTAATAGACCAGCATAAAAACAGATACAGCCAAAAATGCCCATGCGAGCGACTGAATCCCTGCCCGAATGTAATCGGCGCCAAGTGATGGGCCGACGCTTCTTTCTTCTGTAATCCTGACTGGTGCCGGTAGCGCGCCTGCTTTCAGCACAATCTCCAGATCTTTCGCCTCTTCAAGACTTTCAATCCCGTTGATCACTGAATTTCCGTTTGGAATCTTTGATTGAACGACGGGAGCACTGTAGACCGCTCCGTCGAGCACAATTGCGATACGCTTGCCTATATTGGCGCCGGTAATACGCGCCCATTTGGACGTCCCGTCGGAGTTCATCGACATCAATACTTCGGGCTGGACGCCCTGTGATCCAAATGTGGCTTTTGCCTCAGTAATCACGCCACCAGTAAGCTCCGTGGCCTTTTTGACAAGATAGATAGGATAGAGCTTTTCACCATTCTTTCCGATATCCGGCTTTGCTGCAAGCAGCAGTTCCGTATCGAGAGGCATCAATGCCTGTATATCCGCTCGGCGTAATAATGACAAAACCAGCTCTCTTGAGTGCTCTGAAGTATAAGCGGTGCCGTTCTGAAAAACTCCCACCAGATCATACAGCGGATTTGAAGAAGATGGCTTGACCGCAGGAGTTGCGGCAACGCTGTCCGGCTGAGGCGCTTTGGCTGAAGATGAGTCAGGCGCCAGCGGTGCTTTTGCAGGAGCAGAAAGACTATTCTGTGCAAGATAGGTGTTTATCCGATCAAGCGTCCTGACCATAACTTCCGGCTCACGCAGAAGCCTGAACTCAAGCTTTGCGGTGCCTTTCAGCAGGTTTCTTACCCGGTTTTCGTCCGACACACCCGGGAGCTCGATGATAATCTTTCGGCTTCCCTGAGTGGTAATCACCGGTTCAGCCACGCCATACTGGTCAATACGATTGCGGATGATCTCCTTGGCTCGATTCAGGGCATCTTCTGACTCCTTTTCCAGTTTTTTTACGATCTCCTGGTCGCTGTTTCGAATATCATAAAAATAGCGACTCAGAGGTATATTCTCGTTCCGGAACTCGCCAACAAGCAGGTCAATAACCCGCACATCACTTTGGGCTGCCTTTGCTCGTACCGCCTGCATAATGGCACTGAACTTCGCATCTTTATTCCAGGCTTTCTGTTCAAACAGATCAACCTGATCAACTTCCATCACCAGATGCATGCCTCCTCTCAAATCGAGGCCGAGCTTGAGACTTTTTTTGCGGGCGTCCTCAATCTCTTCCCGGTGACTCATGACATATTTCAGACTATCCTGAATCGAGCCAAAACTATTGAGCTGTTTTGAAAAAGTGTAGTCGCGCCAGGTTGGCCATAATGACCATACTGCCACAAGAGTTACAACAGCGATTAGAAGAAGGTTAAAACGTTTATTTTTCATTGATGGCATCGCGTTACGCTCGTAAGAAATAATTCAGCCAATATATGAAATGGGGTAGTGATTAACTAACAATCCGGAGAGAGCGGACAATGTCAAGGCAAGGGTACCTCAGACGCAAAAAAACCGGCAAGAGGCCGGGTTTTTTGCGTTAAACATCCATTTCATTCTTATCCCCAGGTATCCATAGAGATATTTTTGTACCAACCCAGCGCAAAAAGTGCTTCCTCTTTGAGCTGATCGTCATCAGCATCAAGTGGTGTCAAGCCGCCGGCCTCTTTGATTTCGACAATTCCCTCGACGGTAAGCTTGTATACTCCGGCAACTGATATACCATAATTCCGGGCAAGGAGACTGTAACAGGTATTAACCAGCGAGGGCGCTGCGGGAACCTTCCCCTGGAATAGCCTCACTATGGCTGCGGCAGCTACCTTCCCCTGGCTGCTGGCGGCAAATCCTGATTTTGGCATAGCCCCTGCTATTGAGGAGTCACCAATCACATGAATACCTGGATGAATGGTTGATTCAAAGGAGACTGGATTGACCGGACACCATCCTGTCGCATCAGTAAGACCAGCATCAAATGCAATTTTACCGGCTTTCTGTGCCGGAATAAAATTAATTACATCAGCGTTTTCTACACCAAATTCAGTAGTAACACTCATGGTTGCGGCATCAACCTTCGTCACCTTTCCTCCCATAGCCCCTGAGCGCCACTCAATCATGCCGGGATAAAGACGTTCCCATCCTTTCTTGAACAAGGCCTGTTTTGAGAACTTCTCTTTGGGATCAAGAATGATAATTTTGGATTTCGGTTTCTGCTCTTTCAGATAACCGGCAATGAGACTCGCTCGTTCGTATGGCCCCGGAGGACATCTGAACGGGTTTCCAGGAGGACAGATCAGCACTTTGCCGCCATCTCGCATCGCCTGAAGCTGTTTGTGCAACAAGATCGTCTGGGGACCCGCCTGATATGCGTGAGGCATTTTACTGTTGGCAACACTTTCACTGTAACCAGTGACAGAGTCCCATTTGAAATCGATACCGGGTGAAACGATAAGACGATCATAACCCAGTGTCTGGCCACCTTTCAGTTTGACAGTACTTCTTGTTACATCAACATCAGTGACGACATCAGCGATAACATTAACCTTATATTTATTTTTCAGCACGGTATAGGTGTGCGCAATATCCTCCATGGTCTTCAGCCCGCCGAGTACCCAGTTACTTAATGGACAAGTATAGAAAACCGCTTTCGGTTCAACAAGGGTAACAGAAATAGACGGGTCAAGTTTTCTCAGATATTTTGCTGCCGCAGCACCGCCGAATCCACCTCCGATCACCACAACTCTTTTAGAGGATGCAAAAGCGGTATTCGAAGTGCCAAACAGACTGAATGCAGAACCTGCCACTCCCGTCAGGAGAAGTTTATTAAAATCCCTGCGTGTAAGTTTATGACTCATATTCATTCTCCTGCTTATTTGTTGTTATGGGAGACGGTGCCGAAATACTCTGCAATCAGCCGAAGCTCAGAATCGCTGTACCCTTTTGCATGACGGCTCATAACGGTTGAGTAACGGGCGCCTGATTTGAATGCTTTTAAAGCGGTTTCAAGATAATCCGCTGATCTGCCTGATATTGACGGGATAATGCCCACGCTTTTCCCATCAGTTCCATGACATGAGGTGCATGAAAGGGCAAGAATCTGGCCCCTTGGACTCGATTCCACCCTTCGTGCCTCTCCCTTTTTTGCCTGCACCCCTCCCTGTGCGCTGCTCCCGGCAGCAAGAACCATCAACAAGAGAGCAAATCCAGTCAGCCGTATTCCTGGTTTTCCCGCCATAACGTATTCCTCCGTTGTTATTAGTAATGCTATTAACTACACTGAAAAATTCCAGAAATAAATGCTTCGCCTACTGAACAACCGTTTCCGCAGGAAACTGCTCATTATGATTGTCATGAAAGATGACGTTAACCGTGTCACCTTTCTTTCCTTTAAAGCGAAACTGCAGAAATGGATCTTTAGAAACTGCGGGACCAAGCTCCAGAGCGACAACAGGAACACCATTAAGGGTAACTGAGCCTTCCATAATAAAATGAGCAGGAACAGTATTGCCCTGTTCATCTTTTCTTAAACCGGATTCACTTGGATGGGGAATAATGACTTTGACAAGGATTGTTCCATTTTCTTCCCTTGCAATAATTCTCAGACTGCTGCTCATGATAAATATATTATTTTTTCAGTATTCAACAGGCCTGTGACTGGATCTCAACGCGGACTTTGGCCATAAAAAATTTCCCGTCACTCCTGACGACAGCAATAAGCGCTGAACTCTCTTTCATCTTGATGTTAAGGGAAAACCATGGCAGCGAATTGTCCAACAGAGTACACTTGAAAACAAGAGGCTTAAAATTATTTTCCACAAAAAGATAAAGCTGATCGCCCTTCATTGAGGAAATCACTTCGACAGGCACTGATGAACTGTCGGATGCAATAGGAGGGGCAACAATGGTGATCTGGTCTGAAATGGCCATCTCATCTGTCCCCAGTGTGTTTATAAATGCCTTTTTCAGTGAGCAATGCTGAAAATCTTTAGCGCTCCATTCGGCAAGTAATGCCCCGGGCAGCAATGACATGAAAGCAGAAAAAACAGTGCCCGCCGCAAGAAATTGTCGTCTTTTCATGTAAGCAAAGATGATTAAATACAACAACTAAACGAAAACCGGGCATTTTACCCTCTTAATTTTATTTTAAGTAAATAAAGGCATTAATCCAAAGGCTCGTCTATACGCTCAGAATACGCCTTTCGGCTTTTTCCTTACTCATGGATGTGCCCTGCCTGATTATCACCCAGGAACAGTCTATTATTTGTATCTTTATGAAATGAACCATCTAAAATGAATAATGTTTCACGTGAAACAATGTATTGCTCATGTATGATATTATAGTTGTCGGCGCTGGCCATGCGGGATGCGAAGCAGTTCTCGCAGGCGCAAGGAGTGGCTCTTCCTGCCTGCTTGTCTCATCGGATCTTACCTCTGTTGCGCGCATGTCCTGTAACCCGGCGATCGGTGGTGTTGCAAAAGGACAAATGACCAGAGAGATCGATGCCCTTGGCGGAGAGATGGCAAAAGCAATAGACGCGACCGGCATTCAGTTCAGAATGCTTAACAGGAGCAAAGGACCCGCGATGCACTCACCAAGAGCACAAGCCGACAGAACGCTTTACTCTCTCTATATGCGGCAGGTCATTGAACAAGAAAATAATATAGACCTTCTTCAGGATACTGTTACGGGTATAGAATGTTCTTCCGGACACTTCAGCGCTGTTGTCCTCATGTCCGGGCAAATAATATCCGGGAAAGCTGCCATTCTAACGTGTGGAACATTTTTAAACGGCCTCATTCATATAGGAATGAACCATTATGCCGGAGGGAGGACAATCGCCGAACCGCCGGTATTCGGGCTTACAAAAAACCTTGAGAGCTTTGGATTTCTTTCAGGGAGACTCAAAACGGGTACTCCTCCACGCATAGACTCCCGTAGTATCGACTATTCTTTACTTGAAGAACAACATGGAGATGTTGATCCTGTGTCATTTTCATTTGATAACGCCCCTGAAGCAAAGCGCAATCAGATAAGCTGTTATGTTACCAAAACAACAACAGAAACTCACGAACTCCTTCGGGAGGGTTTTGACCGTTCCCCGCTTTTTACAGGAAAGGTTCAAGGTATTGGGCCGCGCTACTGTCCATCAATTGAAGATAAAATCTGCCGTTTTCCTGAAAAACAGAGTCATCACATATTTCTTGAGCCTGAAGGTTTCAATACAAACGAAATGTATGTCAATGGCTTTTCAACATCATTGCCAGAAGAGATTCAATTAGAAGGGCTTCGTTCAATCCCCGGCCTCAGCAAAGTTAAAATGATTCGGCCAGGATATGCTATAGAGTATGATTACTTTTTTCCACATCAAATCAAACAAACGCTCGAAACCAAACTTATTTCACACCTGTATTTTGCCGGACAGATAAATGGCACGTCAGGATATGAGGAAGCCGCAGCACAAGGACTGATGGCTGGCATTAATGCTTCACTGAAACTGCAATTAAAAAAACCACTCATTCTGAAACGTTCTGACGCATATATTGGAGTTCTCATTGACGATCTTATTACGAAGGATACGAAAGAACCCTACAGGATGTTTACCTCTTCTGCTGAACACAGGCTTATGCTTCGCCATGATAATGCTGACATTCGCCTGAGGCAATTTGGATATAACGTTGGGCTGATTGACAGGAAAAGAATGGATGCGTGCTGTGATAAAATTAATCAGATCGCTGACATTAAACAATTATTAGGGAGTTCAAAAATTCAACATGAAGAAATCAACCATCTTCTTTCTAATCTTGGCTACCAGGCGGTGAATAGTTCACAGAGTGCCTTGAGCCTGATAAAAAGACCTGGCATTCATTTGAAGCAGCTTATTGAGGCCTCAGAATCACTGAAAGGCGGGGTCTTGTCTATAACTGCTGACCGGCTCATTTTTGAACAAGTTGATATTGACCTTAAATATGAGGGCTATCTGAAGCGCGACATGCTGATGGCAGAAAAAATCCGTCGTCTGGATTCACATGAAATACCATCAATCTTTAACTATGATGCCGTCTCTGGTCTGTCAAATGAGGGCAGGGAAAAACTGAAGAGGCACAAACCGGAGACTATTGGTCAGGCGTCAAGGATTCTTGGCGTCTCTCCCTCTGATATCTCGGTACTGATGATACATCTTGGCCGCTGAATGGATCAGGATGTTTCACGTGAAACGTCTATTATTTTAAATACCTGATACCAATTTAACAATAATCCATGGATACGTTTCTTGTCGATATTGCCAACAACGACCTGTTATTTGGCAAAGATAAAGAGGAGTGCATAGTAGGTGCATACCAGTTATCAGATACTCATATCAGGGTATTTAATCGCAATGGAGATGAAGTTCAATCCCATGATGAGCCATTTTTCCCCTATTTTTTTGCCTCTGACCATACGTTGCTTGATGGGTTTGTACCTGAAGACAGAGAGAAATACTGGCTAGTAAAGCTTGAAGGGTCAAATTATTAT
>CAILXE010000010.1 GCA_903838095.1 uncultured Chlorobiaceae bacterium | reverse complement strand
TCCAAGAGCAAGACTTACCCCCATGACTGCACCGGTCAGGGCGCCACACGTTCCACCCGTTCGCGCCATGCCACTACAAAAGGCAGTGGCCATCCTGGGCACCAACTCGGAGTCAATGCCCTGCGCCTTTGCCAAAACCGACACAACACTCTCTGCACAGTACATCCCTGACGAGAATGATTCCTCGGCTTGCTGCCGAATGCTCGAACTGGTTTCCTGAGTCACTGGACTACCCTTCCACTGATTAGATGATTGCCGGGATTCATTGTCTGCAATGTATCAAACTGGGCTGCGCAGTCGAAAGGCAGCTTTCGCTGCGTAGCGGCGGTGAATGAAGTAGTAAGCGAGTAATGCCATTCCTATGTTTTTGCTGGAGGCCGTTTCCAACGCGTCCACAGTTTTCGCCCAAGCCACCCAAAAACAGAAATAAGAAGGGCCCATGGCACAAAGAACGCAAGGCCAGTAATCGCCGTTGAAGCACCTTGCGACAAGTTTGAGACAAAGTCAGAGCAAGCATTGCGAATTGGTCGCCAAAAAGATTGATTGCGATAGGCACTTATCGAAACGTTAAGAACCTCAGTTTCAACGCGCTCCACTAGTCGCACATGATTGCCTGTCATCTCTTCCAAATCACTTTGTACTTGGGAAAGCTCGCGATTAACTTTGATCAATGCATCAACATCCGACGCAGCTCGAATCCGCAGCGCCTCAAGCTTTGTTCTGTAGTCTCGGAGCATTGCCAATTTCTTTGCTGCATCTTCAATGGGACCTGCCAAGTCCTCGGCAACGGTGGACTGGTCTGTAATTTCACCTTGTTTGCTAAGTGCCGCAAGAATTGATTTTATGCCTTCGGGCTTGGTTCGAAATTTGAGCGATGCGCTTGCATTTCGACCGCTGGAAATTTTCGATTCCAAGATAACGCAAGATTCTCGAACTGCCTCACGGCACGCAGACTGTCCAGCCTCATAGATGTTTACGACATCGCCCTCATCAGAGTCGATCTGAATAAAGTGCTCATAAGCCATGTATCGGTTGCTTTTTGGAAGCGACTTTTCTTGAAGTACAACTGCTTCTAAAGGGCGTGGCTTCGCAAATGAATTGCTTTCCTTCTTGGAGCAACCCGCGAGCAAAACAAATATCAAAAGTACCAGTGCCCTAGTTTTCATTGTTTCTCCTCCCCGTTTAACTGTTCTTCTGATGATAGCGCCGGCTATGTCTGAGTCATCTTGTATTTACAGGTTTGGCGTCACCCTCAACATGCTGGCTTTCGCTGCAATGTTGAACTGCGTGTCACGGGCCAGATACTGGAGCGCCTTGTCCGGCACGGAGTCTTTGGTCGACCTCATGGACTTCTGAAATTAGCTCCTGCCCTTTGAAAAATAGTGGTGAAAGAGAATGACGGTTGTTGCCAAAGTCATCGTCTTTGCCTTCCGCAGTTAGTACCCCATTGCCAGTGAGTAGACAGAAACGCGTGTATGCAGGTTTGGGCAAGGGGTAGCTTTTTGTCGGCTGCATCTGATTGGAAAATTGCTGTGATGCTGTGAGAAATGACTGAGCCGCACGGCGAGGACCAGCGTGTGGGCCGAGCCCGATGATGCCGCCGCCGTTACTGCTATAGAGGCTAACTGTGCCATCGGTTAATGCCACAAGGGTAGCAACGGCCTCGGGATAGCCAGTTTCCATCACTACACCCCACACTTCGTTGGAATTTTTCAGCTTAACGCCAATGCTATCGGGCTTCGTGCTGAGCAGCATGTTACGGAGCCCTGAGTATGCTTCCACCACTTTGTAGTCGGTAGCGCCGACGCCGGGTGAAAAGAGTCCAGCGATAGATGAGAAGAAACTGGACATAAGGAATCTGCGCTTCATCGTGACGCCTAGCGGGGAAGTCTACTCAGCGCAGTCAACGCGGGGTCGTACCTGTGGGGTTGAACTTGATTCATTGTCGGCATCGTATCAAACTGGGCGGCGTCCTCGAAGGACTGCATCGCTGCATCTCAGTCGGCCGTTCGGTGCTCACCAACGCCAAGCAATCTTTCAGTTTATTGCGCTTGTGGGGATCGCACCTACGGCTTGGTCCCCGCACCCAGCATTCGCTTTGCACGGATCTTAAAAGCTTTGCCGATCAGTTCACTCTGAAGTTCGTCGGAAGCTTCAAAGAGGAAAACCACCTCGCCGTCGTCTGACACTGTATTAGCGCCTGGTTCCGACTTCTCAAGAAACACGATCTCAAGGGTACTCGGGTTCCCGTCTGACTGAAACTTCGGAATCGGAACCGAGATACCCATTCGGGCAATGACCTTCGTTTCGATCATGACCTTTTGCTGCATCTTTGCAATCTCTTCTGTGGTTGGCTCCGTGGCGTTTGCCGAGAAACACAAGGCGGCGACTGTAAGTGCGAGAAGTTGACGCATGTTCTATCCTTGCTGTGTGGTCTAACGCTGCATTTCAGCCGCCAGGCCGTGGCGGGTTTGGTCGGCTGGGAGGATGACCAAACTCGGCGTCAGTTGCGCTGTACATGGGAATCGCGGGTGCGCGATGGGGCTCCCACGTAGGTGTGTTGACAACAACTGTGCGGGCCACCTTGTCGGCGAGAGTCTGTCGCACAGGCGAACTTTTCAACAGGGAATATTCGGCGAGCCAAAGCAGCGAAGGCACCAGCTTGAATGCGAGACCAAGAACGGCTTGAGTCACTACCCTGTCATCGGTGTCGATAGACAAGAGCAGTAGCGGAAAGTAGCGGAAAGTAGCGGACCGCCGCTCGGGCGAACGCCTGCCAGATGCGAGGTGACTGACCGTCATTTGTAACGACACAGATGTCTTGCGCGACCTTGCCAAAGGTTCGACCATCTCGGAATACAAGGAACGCGCCGTGATACAAAAACGAACAGCAAACAAGGACAGTCAAAGTGGTGAGGTCATAGCCTACCGATTCAGCGAACACAGCTACGACCATGAAAACAAGGACGACTGCGACCGCGTCGTAGATAAACGCTGCGACCCGTTTACCGGGCGCTGCGACGAAAGATGCTGGAATTGTCATTCAATGTCAGACCACTTGGTAATTGCTATGAAGGGAGCGCGCAGTTTGAATTGTCGTCAGTATCCCATCAAACTGGGTGCCACCGGTGGATGTCAACTATCGCTGCGTTGCAGCAGTACAGTTTGCTTCGTCACGTACCATCATCCGGCCAATTTCTCCCAGTCCTGATCTAATTCTTTGGGCAATCTGGAACCATCGGTTGAACCACACGCCAGATCGACCGAAAACGCGTGCCATGAATCGTCAAGATCGTAGGCTAAGCCATCAATTCGATTGGGTCCCACAACCAAATTGCTGAATCCATCAAGCGAAATTCGGCGGGTGTGCCAGATGAGTCCTGATGGACCAATACGAAAGAAGGCAAGTCCTTGACGATCACATACTATCCCGCTGGGGCCGTCCACCTCCC
>CAILXE010000009.1 GCA_903838095.1 uncultured Chlorobiaceae bacterium | reverse complement strand
TTCATTAAATAAATGACTTATAAGCTATAGATTGTATTTTTATAAGCCAGTGACAGGACAAAAAGTCGCTGGTTAATAAAAAATTATGATTGTTTATTCTTGATTAAACAATTAGAGAATTGGGAATTTACACTGAACTATAAGCTCAAGTTCGAGGCTTGCATTGAGGGGTAATTCAGCAACTCCAACAGCACTTCGGGCATGGGCTCCCTGCTCTCCAAAGAGCTCGTGCAACAAAGAAGATGCTCCGTTTGCGACGAGATGCTGACTGGAAAAGCATGAATCGCTGGCAACAAACAGAGTAAGCTTGATAATGCGTTCAATACTGGAAAGAGTACCTGTCATTGATTTAATTGCGGCAAGTCCATTAAGAAGCGCAATCCTGGATGCATAAACAGCGGCATCAAGGTTGGCATCATTAACCTTTCCTGTTCCACCAGGTTCTATCAGCTTGCCCTCAACAAGAGGAAGCTGACCGGAAGTAAAAACAAGATGACCGGTGCGCATGGCGGGGGAATAAAGGCCTGCAACAGCAGATAACGGAGGAAGAATGAGTCCTGCTTTAATAATTTTTTCTTCAATCAGTCCCATAATAATCTTCTTGTAAATGATGAGGAAAAAGGGCTCATCGACAATACCAAAAATCGTCGGTAACACCGTTTGTTGCGATTACTTTCAAAAGTATTTATAGTCATTGATATATTAAAGTTTTTTTTCATAATGAGACATAATAAACTGCCGCCGCATCCGCTACCCCGCATCTATTTGATCAGCAGCGGCGAAGAAAATGCTGATATGGACTCGCGACTGATGGAACAGCTCCGGCTGTTGCCACGCTCGTTTCCCTGCATGGTACAAATTCGGGAAAAACAGCTTGACGCACAACAGCTCTTGACACTTGCGCTCAAAGCACGGAATACAGACCTGCCTGAAGGCACACTGCTTCTTGTGAACAAGCACATTGATGTTGCTCGTGAAGCCTCTCTTGACGGCGTTCATCTTCCGGAAAACACTTTTAATGCTGCTGACTTTCACCAGAATGCGCCAAATTTGATTGCAGGATTCAGTGTGCATTCACACGAATCCCTGCGAATGGCAGAAGCATCCGGGGCTGATTATCTGCTTTACGGGCCGGTTTTTGACACCCCCTCAAAAAGAAAATATGGCCCTCCCCAGGGGCTTGAAAAGCTTGCTCAACTTTGTCGGGCAACCACTCTTCCTGTTTTTGCTCTCGGTGGCATAACGCCCGAGAATGCTTTACTCTGCATGGATCAAGGGGCTTATGGAATTGCTGCTCTTTCAATTTTTGGGAATACTGCCCGACTGGTGGAAACCCTTGAACAATTTTACCAGATTACCTCTTCATGATTCCCTCATCTCCCTTTCTCTGTGTGATAACCGATGAAGCACTCAGCCCGGTGTACCTTGCGGAAGAGGCCCTTAAAGGAGGGGCTGCGATGATCCAGCTCAGACATAAAAGTGCCTCCGGAAAGCAGCTTTTCTTATGGGCAGTTGAAATCCGAAAGCTATGCCGCCATTACCAGGCCCTCTTTATCATCAACGATCGGGTAGACATCGCCATGGCGAGTGAATCTGACGGAGTACACCTTGGCCAGCAGGATCTGCCAATCGGAGCTGCAAGAAAACTTTTGGGAAAGAAAAGTATCATCGGCATCTCCGCATCATCGCCTGAAGATGCCGTGAGAGCCGAAAAAGAGGGTGCTGATTATATCGGCTTCGGCCACATCTTTCCTACTTTTTCAAAAATAAAAGAGTCACCTCCTCTTGGTCCCGAAATGCTGAAAAAGGCTGCAACTCTTGTCTCTCTGCCAATTATTGCTATTGGCGGAATCAGCATTGACAACGCCCCCCTCCTCATCTCAAATGGTGCATCAGGGGTGGCCGTGCTTTCCGCTGTAAGCAAAGCTGAAAGGCCCTCCTTAGCAGCTTACGAGCTTGTTTCCGCCTTAAACAGACAATATTCATGAAAAAAACGTATAAAACAGTGCTCACCATTGCCGGATCCGACTGTAGCGGTGGTGCGGGAATTCAGGCGGATCTTAAAACATTTGCTGCCCTTGAATGTTACGGATTGTCGGTCATAACCGCCTTGACAGCCCAAAATACCCTGGGGGTCAGTTCTGTATACCCTCTTGATGAAACATTCATCAGTGAGCAATTCAGGGCCATTAACGCTGATATCTCTATTGATGCTGTAAAAATTGGTATGCTGGGAAACATCGCCATAATCAAAGCCGTCGCAAGGCTACTCAGAGAGCTGAAGGGCAATCCCCCTGTCATTCTGGACACCATGCTCGGTTTTTCCAAAGGTGTGGCATTTCTGCCATCAGAAGCGATCCCTGTCATGAAAGCGGAACTGTTTCCACTGGCATCACTGATTACACCTAACCTGCCGGAAACCGCCATTCTCACGGGGATAAAAATAATTCCCGGCACTCAGAAAGCTATAGAGGAGGCTGCTCAGAAACTGCGCGAAACAGGTGCGCAATCAGTTCTTGTAAAAGGGGGACATGGAGAAGGTGACGAGTGTTGTGACTGCCTTTTCTATGAAAATCGTTTCTTCTGGTTCAGGTCAAAAAAAATCATGACGAGCAACACTCATGGCACAGGCTGCACCCTGTCATCAGCCATTGCAGCATTTATGGCCAGAGGAGAAACAACGGAAAATGCAGTTGAACACGCCAAAACTTACCTCGATGAAGCACTCACAGCAGGAAGCTCTTTCCGCCTTGGAGAGGGAAACGGGCCATTGCACCACTTTTACAAGGTATGGAAATAAACTATTTTACACCTCTTGGAGGACGCCCTATGGAGTAATAGGTAAATCCTGACTGCTCCATAAATTCCGGGTTATAGATATTTCTGCCGTCAAAAACAACCGGGTGGTTAAGGTCTCTTTTAATCATATCGAAATCAGGACTCCGGAAAACAAGCCATTCCGTCAATACGACCAATGCGTCTGATCCTTTCACTGTATCTTCAGGGTTCAAGGCATAATAAATCCCTTCAGCTTCGCCGTATATCCGTCTGGCCTCATCCATGGCAACCGGATCGTAAACCCTTACTCGTGCGCCTTCCTCCAAAAGCTCGGCAATCACCCGGCGGCTCGGCGCTTCACGCATATCATCAGTATTCGGCTTAAAAGCAAGCCCCCATAAAGCAAAAACCTTCCCCTTGAGATCCTCTCCGAAATGCTTTCTGATTTTCCTGATGACAGAACTCTTCTGGTCGTGATTGACCGCCTCTACAGCTTGCAGAATCCTTGAATGGTATCCATGTTTGTGTGCAGTTCTTTCGAGAGCCTGGACATCCTTTGGAAAACATGAACCACCGTAACCAATTCCAGGATAAATAAATGAAAATCCAATCCTTGAATCTGAGCCAATCCCCCTTCTCACGGCCTCAACATCTGCTCCAACCCGTTCAGCAATATTGGCGATTTCGTTCATGAAACTGATTTTTGTGGCAAGCATGGCGTTAGCCGCATACTTGGTCAATTCTGCAGAACGCACATCCATTGCGATAAATCGCTCATGACTGCGATTAAATGGAGAATAAAGAAAACGCAGTAGCTCTTTGGTCCGGGGATCATCAACTCCTACAATGATACGTTCCGGTTTCATGAAGTCGTTAACCGCATCCCCTTCCTTGAGAAACTCGGGGTTTGAAACAACATCAAAATCAATATTGACTTTCCTTTCCGCAAGGACCGATCTTATTTTTGCTCTCACAAGATCAGCCGTACCCACTGGAACGGTCGATTTATTGATGACAACCCTATATTCCTGCATCAGGGAGCCGATACTTTCCGCAACACTGAGCACATGCCGCAAGTCAGCAGAACCATCTTCATCCGGAGGAGTCCCAACTGCAATAATCTGATAAAGACCAAATTCAACGCCTTCACGAAGATCCGATGTGAATTTTAAGCGTCCATCTTTGATGTTGTCTGAAACAATTTCATCAAGACCAGGCTCATGAATAGGAATTTTCCCCTGTTTAAGACTCTCAATCTTTTTTTGATCGATATCAACACAAAGCACATCATTACCTACCTCGGCAAAACATGCGCCAGTGACAAGCCCGACATAACCTGATCCAAATATGGTTATTTTCATAATTACCCGGTTTTTCTATTCCGTAACAATCACCAGACAGCGTGATTTTTGCCAGAACGCATTTTCATCGCTGATAAGAAGCAGTGATGATGTCTTCCCTCCAACAAGTTCGTAAGAGCCTGTGGTATGAGGTGTTATAATTTTCAGATTTTTCAGTGGCT
>CAILXE010000008.1 GCA_903838095.1 uncultured Chlorobiaceae bacterium | reverse complement strand
TTTGAAGCTCAGGCAATTGCTCTGAAACTTGAAAATATTAAACCGCCGCGTCCATTTACTCACGATCTGTTCAAAAATATTGCTGAATCCTTTCATCTGCATGTCAATGAAATCATTATTGATGAACTGCACAATGAAACTTTTTTTGCAAAAGTTATCTGTGAGGTGAACGGTGAGGTGCATGAAATAGATGCGCGCCCAAGTGATGCCATTGCCATTGCCGTACGATTTAATGCGCCGCTGTTTGTTACCGAAGAGATTATGAACGAGGCGGGTATCAAGGAAGAACAGAAAGAGGAAGGCGAGGAAGAGGAGGCTGCTGCGGAAGCTGAAGGAACTCAGACCAGCCTGCTTACTACCGAAGCAGTGCTTAACCAACTTCAGTCGGATCTCAATGACGCGATAAGTAATGAAAATTATGAGGAGGCTGCAAAGCTGCGGGATGAAATATCCAGAATGAAAAGCAGTTCATGAACAGAGATATCTGATACAATATCTCTGTTCAAACGCTGTATTATGTTATTCAGTTGCTGTGCCAAAACTGAACAAGAAGCTCCATCCCTGTTTGGTTTTTGCCGGCAGGCTCTTCACAGGATCAAAGCCATAGCCGTAATCCATTCCGATCTGGCCGATAATTGGCAGATACAGCCTGAGGCCAAGCCCAGCCGATTTTTTCAGGTCTGAAAAATTGACCGCCTGCTTGTTTTCCCAGAGATCGCCAGCTTCAACAAACGTCAATGCATAAATACTCACTGATTGTGACAAGGTCAGCGGATAACGAAGTTCCGAGGTGAACTTTGAATAAATCTGGCCAGAATACAGGCTGGTGTTTGTGGTGGAACTTGAGCCAAGTTTTGAACCGAGGCTCCTGTCGTCATACCCTCTCAGAGGAATAGTGGGAAGAGAGGACATCCCGCTGCCACCCATAAAGAAATACTCGGTGTAGGGGATATAATCTGATTCGTTAAAAGTTGCAATATAGCCGTGCTGCGTCGAAAAGTTCCAGATAAGGTTCTTTGTGATAGGTAAAAACCAGCTTGATGTGCCTGTGAACTTGTAAAAATCAACCGTGCCAGGCAGTGGTCCGCCAGCAAGCTGGGCAGTTAAAGTGTTTTTGCTTCCTTTTCGAGGATAGACAGGATTGTCGATGCTGTTGCGTGAAATAGTTTGCGTTATCGAAAACTCATCAGCCTTGTCGGGGGCGTTAGGATCGGTGTAATCGATAAAACTCAGGAATCCGCCTTTGCTGTGCAGGTATTTCAGCTTCCAGTTGATTGAGCAGTAATCGTCAGGCCAGGTCAGGCGCCGTCCAATGGAAAGAGTTGTTCCGTACTGGTCGATGACTGTCGGGTTATCCTTGCTGTCATTCGTATAGTCGTAGGCGCTGTGAGTTTTAAAGGCTGAAAATCCTACCGCAGTTGGTCCGCCGAACGCCCATGGTTCAGTAAAGTTCAGGCTGACGGTATTATAGTTTCTGCTGCCGAACTGCCACTGGAGGCCAAGTTGCTGTCCGTCGCCGTGGGGCAGTGGTCGATATGCTTCAGCCTTGAACATATCCTGCAGAGAAAAGTTATTGAAGGTTACGCCTAATGCGCCGGTAAATCCACTGCCGCTATAGCCGACTGAGGCGTTGAACGTATCGGTTTGCTTTTCTGTGACGGAGTATGTCAGATCAACAGTATTTGTTTCAGGGTTTGGTTCAATATCAGGCCTGATCTGCTCAGGGTCGAAATAGTTAAGCATACTGAGTTCCCTGATACTGCGCACAACGTTTTTGCGGCTGAACATGTCGCCTGGGGCAGTGTACAGCTCACGACGTATCACATGGTCTTTTGTTTTGGTATTGCCTTTGATATTGATGGTGTTGATTTGAAACTGTTCGCCTTCTTTCAGTGATATAGCCAGATCAACCATATCGGGTTTGATTACCTTCTCTTCAATATTTGCCTTGAAGGAGAGATAGCCACGATCAAGATAGATGGAGCTGACATCAGAGTTGTCCTGCGAGAAATTAAGTCGTTCCTGAATCAGTTGCGCATTATATACATCCCCCTTTTTTAAGCGGAATGTTTTTTCAAGAATGTCCGTCGTCGCAAATTCTTTGGTATTGCCTGACCACGTTATTTTTCTGAGATGGTATTTTTTGCCTTCTTCAATATAAATATCAAGATATAGCCCTTTTTTGTCTTTGGTATAACTGATTGAGTCGCTTAAGACGCGAACATCACGATAGCCGTTGTTACGGTAAAACTCAATCAGCAGATTTTTATCTTCATTAAATTTATCAGCGTCAAATTTTGGTGTTCCAAAGATTTTGCGCCACCACGAATTCTGACTGGTTTCTTTAAATAATCCTCTGAGCTTTTTCTGATTGAAAGCTGTGTTTCCGTGAAAAGTGATTTTCTCAATAGAGACCTTTGTCCCTTCAGAAATCGAGAATATGGCTTTAAGATGATTTTTCGTCACCAACTGCTTTCGGACTTCAGCTCCCGCAGTCAGGTATCCTTTGGATGCGTAAAATTTTTCAATTTTATTGATGGCGGTCAGCAGATCCTGCTCGCTGATTTTTTTCCCTGTCACGAGGGCAGCGGTCTTTTTTAACTCAACGCTGTCAAACTTTTTATTGCCTTCAAAGGCGACCTGGTCAAGAGTCGGCAGCTCCTTGATAATGAATTTCAGCGCGATG
>CAILXE010000007.1 GCA_903838095.1 uncultured Chlorobiaceae bacterium | reverse complement strand
TGACAGTATTATAAATATTAATGTTATTTCCTGTAGCGGTGAAGCTCAAATTGCCAGCACCTGTAACAGTATTTGCGATATTAATATCATGGCCGGCTTTAAAGATCAAACCAGCACTACTGTTTGTCGCAGTGACAGGATTAAGAATATAAATGTCCCTACCGGCGTCAAGTGTCAGTGTTCCAGCACCATCCAAAGAAACAGGAGCAATATTACTTATATCGAAAGTTGCCCAAATCCTAACGTCGCCACTCCTGAGTGCGTTTCTCAATGCTGTTGCTCCCATAGCGCTACCAAAATTAGGGGTAGAGCCGGGAATAATAGTAAAATAATTCGGGTCAATCAACCAGGTACCTGTCTTTCCAGTCGCAGCCAACGTGGTAACTATTGCCGTATCGTCAATATTCACCACCGCCCCGGACGTCTCAATAAAGCCGCCATCACCACCATTTGGAGCCGAAGCATCCAATATGCCTGAAAGGGTTGTGCTACCAGCACCTGCATCAAGAATAATCCGCCCAGCTTTCTCGGTCACCGTCTGAGCCTCTATAACACCGCTGTTGTTGACCGTTGACTGAATCAGTTCGTCAGCAGCTTTTGTGGTCATGACCACAAGCCCGCCATCAGCCTTGATAAGTCCCTTGTTCTCTACCAAGGCGTTCACTGCGCCTTCATCAACATTATAGGTAATGAGGCCGTCACCAACAAAATCAAGCATTACCTGATTGCCAGCGGCAAGTAAAACACTGCCACCGTTGGCGGTTATACTTCCGTCGTTGACCACGTTGGGGGCAATAAGCGCGACAACACCTCCGTCAGCAGCATTAATTGCGCCCTCATTTTGGATTAAACTGAATTTACCCGAATTGCTGAACTTGTATTGTCCTGCCAGGAAGTCTTCATCTGCCATGCTCAGCGTCGAGGCAACAAGGCTTCCGACATCAACCTGTGCTGTCTTGCCAATAACAATTCCCGATGGATTAAGCAAAAACACCTTTCCATTCGAGGAGAGCGAACCCATAATGTAAGACGGATTCTGGTCTTTGATTCTGTTCAGTGCCGCAGCCTGACTGTTTGGCTGATCAAAACGTACCGCAGCATTGGCACCAATATTGAAACTGTCCCAATTCGCAATCATTTGCTGGGACGTCTGTGTCACCGTCATCTTGTTCAGATCAGAGGCTATAGTGGCATTGCCAGAGGTGACCTGTCCTCCAACAGGCAATGCTACGGGATCGATAGCATAAGCCGGGTCTCCTGCCGCAAGCATCACTGCGAGCACTGCAAGACTACGAAGCGGTGATTTTGGAACCCCTCCGTTTGACTTTACCTTTTCGGAGACTACAATCCACATCTCCTTTGTGTGTGACCAAACGACGTTAAAAATCCTGTTCATAATATTGGCTTTAGCTACTTGCGAAAACTGAAGTTAATGACCTTTCTATCTTGTTTTTTCTAAAAATATACTTCGCCTTGCAACCAGAAACGGCTTTTGTCGTCCTGCCCGTCCGAGTTTTTACCCAGTCTTTGTCCGGGGTTGTTGCCAATCACATGTGCCCAGCTTGCCCGAACTGCACCTCTTTCCGTAAATATATAGTTGAATCCTACGCCCGCACCCTGTAACCAGTAATCGTTACGATTCGAGTCATTGAGGACGTCGCCGGCAAAACGATCTTTATTGAGGGTAATATGCCCTGCATCAAAAAAACCACTGGCCTGAAGAGTCCCGTATTTAGGTGCAAGGGGGATATTAAAACGGAGATCTGCTGAAACAAGCTGCCCCTCATCTCCTGACGCCTCACCCACTGGATATGCACGAATACCGAATGGACCACCAAGTGAAAGTTGCTCGCTGTTTTCAAGATTATCAAGCGCCTTCTGGGCAACTCCTGAAACATTCAGGCTGACTCCGTCTGCAAGACGCTGAACACGCGTCAGTCCCGCATTAAAACGAGTGTATCGTCCCTCTCTTCCGGTTGGGGCGATAGACTCATGAAGGTTGCCGGTGGTGGCGCCTACATTGTAGGTGATAGAGCCGCCACCCCAGAATTTATCATAATGGTCACCGTTGGCGCTCAATGTTACACTGTGCAGTTGCTTGTCGGAGATATCCACACCTGCCTGTGTATCAACAAGTACTTTATATTGGTATGAAAGCCCGGTCCAAAGATTGCTGGTTCGGCTGCGAACCACTGAATACGTAAGACCTGCATCGACATTATTACTGCTTCCTTTGTAGTTTAGCGCGGTAAATTCATGACCGAGTTCATAACTCATCCCGGTATAAGAGACCATCGCACGGAGGCCTGGAACCAATATGGGTAAACTGTAACCAATGCGGCCCTGAACAAGGCCTTCGGCTTCAGTCAGAAGAGCAGAGACCTGATCTCCATACCGAAAAGGATCATTAATTGATACGGTGGTATTAACCCTGAATGCACCGGTATAATGGTTGCCATAATTATCGCCAAAAAGCACCCCTGAAAGAATTGGGCCTTCGCTTACCGCCAGGGAGACTCTGGTTGTGCCCGGAATTGTTCCCTGGGCCATTGAAACCCGTGCAATGATGCCTGGCAGATCATTCATCAGAAGAACTGAACGCTCGAGCTCTTTTTCCTTGAGTGGCTCGCCCTTGCGTACCGCAGTTTCGCCGATATCGCGGAGAACATTTTGACATATCCGTGCAGTTCTGTCAAGCTTCAGATCAAGACTGCCATCGCTTGCGCCCTGAATAACAGCTATTTCGATGATACCATCAGTCACATCCTGCTTGGGAAGATAAGCCCTTGCGCGGAACCATCCCTTTTTGTTGAAATGGGCAGTAATTTTATTGGTAAGTGCTTTCAGCTCACCGAACGTTATGGTTTTGCCTTTTGCGTCCGCCACCAGTGCCTGTAGCTCCCCATCAGTCGCAATTCCCTCGTAACCGCTGAAGGTAAAATCCTTCACAGATACAAGAGCGCCCATCTCCGTTTTTGTCGCTGATTGCTCTTTGACTTTTTCTGATTCAGGCAACTGACGAGGTTGCTTGTTTAGATTCTGCTGGTCACGAAGTATACTGCCTGCACCTGGAGGAGGAACCGCCGCATAAATCGGCAAAGCTGGTGAAGCAACCGCAAGAGCCGAAAGTAGACCGATAAAAGACCCTGCTTTAAATGCAATGATATTTCGCACTAGTAATCATTTTTTCATTGATGGAAGACTTGAGCTTTTTTACATAATATTTTTTTAAATTTACCAAAAAAAAAAATCAATTGCCCAATTATTTTCCATTAATTCTCTTGGAATGGGCATTGATTGCTGTTTAGCCGACAGTGTTTTGCATATCATTCTTGTACAAACCTCTGGTCTTGTTCCAAAAAAGGGCAAGAAACACTATTTTAAATAAATTTATATTGGTTACTGTACACTTAACCTCTTAACTATCGTCATCATGATATCCGACAGCTCCGTTAAAAACTCAGCTCAATGGCAGGAACTTGACGATTGGAGAAAAAAAATAGATGCTCTTGACCAGCAGTTATCGACACTGCTTTGTGAAAGATTGGCCTGCGCCCAGAATATCAGCTCTCTGAAATCAAGTATCGGAGAGCAAGTCCTTCAGCCTGAGCGGGAAAAAGAGGTACTGAACAATGTGCTGATTCATGCCGATACTCATCTGAAATCCAGAGCTCTTGAAAAAATTTACCGCTCTATCATTGAAGAAACCCGCCTCTTTCAGCATGAGTGGAAAAGCAGTCAGCCAGATATCCCTTCCAGTTTATAGAGATACTTTTCCATGGGAAATAAAAGATCTTTTCTGAAGAACCTTTTGCTGGTTGTCACTGCTCTTGGACTGACCGTTGTGTCACTTTTTCTTTTTATACCCGGCCTCAATACAACCTCCAGAACAACCCGTCTTACGGTTCATCGGGGCATGAAATTCAGTGCAGTACTGGATGAATTGCACCGAAATGAAACAATTACCAGTACCTGGCCAACTCTGCTGACCGCAAGCATTGTTCCAAAACTTCACAATATCAAACCGGGGCGGTATGTCATTCCGCCGGGAATGTCGAATTTCGGGCTTCTCTTCTTTCTGCATTTCTGCCCGCAGGATGAAGTCCGCATCACGCTCCCTGAAGGGATTAATAGCAGAAAGGTTGCCTCCATCCTTTCACGAAATCTTGATATGGATTCAACAGGCTTCATGGCAGCAGTATCTGACAGAAAATTATTGTCAGCACAAGGTATTGATGCTGACAATGCAGAAGGCTATCTCCTGCCCGGCACTTATAATTTTGTCTGGTCAAGTACGCCTGAAGAGGCCGCACGATTTCTTATTGGCCGATTTCGGCATTTTTATAACGAACGATGGCAGAAAGTCGCGGCTCAACAAGGCCTGAGTGAAACCGGATTGCTGACGCTGGCCTCAATTGTGGAATCCGAAACACCGCTTGACTCGGAGAAATCGCTTGTCGCAAGTGTTTACCTCAACCGACTGAAGAAAAACATGCGCCTGCAGGCAGATCCAACGGTACAGTATGCCCTTGGCGGAACTGCCCGACGACTTTATTATAAAGACCTTTTAAATGATTCGCCATATAATACCTATCGCCATAATGGACTTCCGCCAGGACCTATCTGCAACCCCGGCACAGCTTCAATTCTTGCAGTGCTGAACCCTGCCTCTTCCGGTTTTCTTTATTTTGTTGCAACCGGAAATGGAGGACATTTCTTCGCCGAATCATTGAGTGATCATCAGGCAAACATCAAAAAGTACAAAAGCGCCCTGCGCAACGCGTCAAAATGATCACAATACAGGGCGGATAGCATCCCTCTCTCTTCCGTAGATTGATTATATTGAAGATTGCATACATTAATAACAATTGATCATTTTTTTAACCAACCATTCATAAGCAATGCAAAAAAAGACCTTGTCTGACATCTCCATCCAGGGCAAGAGGGTGTTAATGAGAGTTGATTTCAATGTCCCACTTGACGAAAACAAAATCATTACCGACGACAAAAGAATTGTTGAATCCCTTCCTTCTATCAAAAAAGTTTTAGAAAACGGTGGAAGGCTTATCCTGATGTCACATCTTGGCAGACCAAAAGGAAAAGTCAATATCGATTATTCACTTGCGCCGGTGGCAGCAAGACTTTCTGAACTGATTGAGTGCCCGGTAACCATGGCAAAAGATTGTATCGGCACTACGGTTATGCAGCAAGTGCTTGCGCTTCAGGACGGAGAGGTGATACTTCTTGAAAATCTGAGATTTCACCCTGAGGAAGAGGCAAATGATCCAAATTTTTCGAGAGAGCTTGCCTCCCTTGGCGAAGTGTACGTCAATGACGCTTTCGGAACCGCCCACAGGGCTCATGCCTCAACAGAAGGCATTACGCACTATGTCCAGACGGCCGTTGCCGGTTATCTGATTGAAAGGGAGCTTCTCTATCTTGGAAAAGCACTTCAGGAGCCTGAGCGCCCATTTGTCGCGATTCTGGGTGGATCAAAAATATCAGGGAAAATTGATGTTCTGGAAAACCTTTTCCAAAAGGTTGATACCGTACTGATCGGCGGAGCGATGGTCTTCACCTTCTTCAAGGCACAGGGTTTCGAGGTGGGTAACTCCCTTGTGGAAGAGAGCAAAATCGACCTTGCCCTGACCATTCTTGAACAGGCAAAAAGCAAGGGAATCAAATTACTGTTGCCTTCAGATGTTATTCTTGCTTCAGAAATTTCCGGAAATGCCGACTTTTATGCCGAAAAGATTTCCAACATTCCTGAAAAAATGATCGGTGTTGATATTGGCCCTGACACTGCTGAGATTTACCGCAACGAGATTCTTTCTGCACGAACAGTGCTCTGGAATGGCCCTATGGGAGTTTTTGAGATTGACAATTTTGCAGCGGGCACAATGGCAGTTGCTCATGCACTGGCTGAGGCGACAGCTCTTGGAGCAACAACTATTGTGGGCGGCGGAGACTCTGCTGCGGCTATTGCAAAAGCAGGTCTTGCAAAAGAGATCACCCATATTTCCACCGGTGGAGGCGCAAGTCTTGAATTTCTTGAGGGCAAGGAACTTCCCGGAATAGCCGCTCTGAACGATTAATGATTAGTGTTTCCAAGTAATGAACTATTCACAGCCATACAGCCCCGGGGGTTTCCAGGTTATGCCCCCGGCTATCAAGACCATTATTCTGGTTAATGTTGCCGTTTTTCTCTTGCGGTTCACTCCTTTCGGGGAGGCTATTACTGATCTGGGTGCTCTTTGGCCTCTCGGCTCCGGAAACTTCAGAATCTGGCAGCCGGTGACTTACATGTTTCTGCACGGCGGGGGTACACATCTTTTTTTCAATATGTTTGCCCTCTGGATGTTCGGTGCTGAAATTGAAAATTACTGGGGTACCCGGCAATTCAATACTTACTATTTTGTCTGCGGAATCGGCGCCGCAATTATCAATCTTGTTGCCACAATCGGTGACCCCTATCCGACGGTCGGGGCTTCCGGGGCTATTTATGGCGTTCTGCTTGCATTTGGCATGATGTTCCCTGACCGCTATATTTTTCTTTATTTTCTCTTTCCCGTCAAGGCCAAGTATTTTATTGCTGGTTACGCGCTTATTGAGTTTTTCTCCGGTTTTGGCAGCCGCTCGATGGGAAGCGGAAGCAACATCGCCCATTTTGCACATCTCGGAGGAATGCTGATCGGCTTTATCTTTATTTCCATTAAACGAGCCGAATGGTCTTTTTCAGAACTGTTCGACAAACTTGTTTCTTTGGCCAAAAAAAGAGGCGGGCCCCGACTCCATCAGCAGAAAAAAGTTCAATCAACAGTTTCTGAGTCGGAAATTAATGAGATACTCGACAAAATTTCGGCGAAAGGCTATGACTCACTGACCAAAGAAGAACGTCAAAAACTCCTTAAAGCCAGCGGTAAAACATAGGCACTTCAGCAGGCAGAGCATCGCTCAAAACAGGCAACACTCTCGATATGACTGGTTTGGGGAAACATGTCAACAGGCTGTACTGACAAGAGCCGATAGCCATGAAGAGCGATCTCTTTGCCGTCCCGGGCAAGACTCGCCGGGTTACAACTGACATAGACAATTCTTTTTGGCCTCAGCCGGAGCATGGTTGTAAGTGCCTTCGGGTGCATGCCTGCGCGAGGCGGATCGGTGATGATCACCTGAGGAGTATCATAGTCACTGAGCGTGTCGAGAATGGCGTGAAAATCCTTAAGATCCACCTGGCAAAACAAGACATTTGAAACACCGTTCAGCTCAGCATTGCTCCGCGCGTCATGAATAGAGCTTTCAACTACCTCAAGTCCGACGACCCGGTGGCAGTGCCTGGCGAGATAGAGGGTAATGGTGCCGGTTCCGCAGTAGAGATCATAGACGGTATCATCCGGATGGAGCCCTGCTACGTCCAGAATAGTTTGATAGAGAACCTCCGCCTGCGAAGAGTTGGTCTGAAAAAAAGAGT
This sequence comes from uncultured Chlorobiaceae bacterium, assembly GCA_903838095.1. Classification (GTDB taxonomy): domain Bacteria; phylum Bacteroidota; class Chlorobiia; order Chlorobiales; family Chlorobiaceae; genus Chlorobium. Next base: position 3,016 of record CAILXE010000007.1, on the reverse strand, counting down.
TGGCTGATATTCTGAAATCAAGACCACCGAGACGCTCGGTAATATATCCCGTTCCGCAAAGGATAAACTCTTCCTCTCCTGTGGCAACATTATTGTGCCGTTGCGTTACATTATTAACCACCGTGATCTTTTTGCCGGCCATACCCGCTTCAAGGTACATCCGGTACCGCTGCATAAGCTCCTCATCATGCCACGATGTAACGAGGTTGATCATAATCTCCTGATAGCTTTCACTGCAACGAACAACAAGATTCCGCAAAAAACCGGTATGCGCCTTTGCTGCATAAGGCACAAGAGCATGTTCAAGTGCAAATGTACGCGTCAACTCCAGTGCCCGGTTCATCTCCTCCTTGGCAAGGAAGCAGTAATCGATATCAATCACCTTTTCAAAGTTACCGGGAGTATGAAATCCAAGCGCAAACTCTTTCGGCCGGGAGAGCTGCTCAAGCGAAAGCTCTTCATGCAAAAGATAGCGCATATTCGAAAATGAGAACTCTATCTTGTTGCGATAATAAAATGGGCTCAGTGAGCCATGAACCGGGGAGACCGGCGGATCAATAAAATTGCCAAGATGCTCAAGAGCGTCCCTGACTTTTTTCTGCTTGTAGAGCAACTGCGCACCATAAGTAATGTGCATAAGCTTGCAGCCGCCGCATACACCAAAATATGTGCATAAGGGAGTAGTTCTGTCTGGTGATGGCTCAAGAAGTTCAACAGTTATGGCTTCAATATAACGCTGACGAACTTTTTTGATCCTTCCCCGAACACGATCACCAACGGCCAGCATACCACTGACCATAACCGCCATACCATTATCAAGTCGCCCGAAGCACTGATCTTTTTCCGCAAGATCAGTCACCAGCAGCGTGATCTCCTCTCCTTTTCTAAAAATCTCCCCTTCCATATAAAACAGATAAAAATGTATTGAAAACTGGCGCCCTCTTCATGCTCAATCCTCTAATGCACAAAAACTCGGGCGAGTATGCATGATATTTTTCATAACCCAGGTTAACAGCAGATAGACCAGTAAGGCACTGCAGATTCCAATCAGCATCCCTGCAAGAACATCTCCTGGATAGTGAACACCAACATAGACCCGCGACCAGGAAATCGCCAACGCATCCATCATCATAATACAGGTAAACAATTTTTCAACCAGCCGCGCCCGGTGAAAGAAAATCCAGATAACAGTGGCAACTGCCGCTGAATTTGCTGCATGGGATGAGGCAAAGGAATAGCTGTGCGGCTGATTAACAAGCAATCGAACGTGTTCGAGGGCAAAGCAGGGCCTGATACGCTGAACAAGTGGCTTGAGTAAACCCGATGCCACAACATCAGCCATACCTATCGCCAGAAGAGCAACGGATATAATCAGAAAAGCTGATTTTCCACGCCTCAAAAAAATAAAAACAACTGCAAGAAAAATGATAGGCCAGGAGAGGCTGATCTGTGTGAGATAGATCATAAGATCATCTGCTGCAGGGTGAACCAACCGAAGGTTCAGCAACCTGAACAGCCATACATCAGCCTGCTCAATAGGCGTTATCATGCTTGTCTTACTTTTTGACTCCCCCTTTTTTCTGTTTCCTTGCCGAACCAGAAGAGGGGCTGACCAGACTCACATTCGGCATATCTGCCGCAGTTGTCGTTTTATTGATGTAAAACTGCTGGGCCACACTGAAGATATTAAACATCAGATAATAGAGACCCAAACCAGCCGGCATATTGTTAAAAAAGAGAAGCATCATAGCGGGAAACATATACATCATCACTTTCGCCTGATCATTCGTTTGCGTGGTCGGAGTGATTTTCTGCTGGAGATAAACCGTCACCGCCATAAGAATCGGGAAAACCGCAATGTGACTTCCATACATGGGGATGGCAAAGCCAAAGTCAAAGATCGAATCAGGTACTGAAAGATCCTTTGCCCAGAGAAAGCTGTGCTGACGAAGCTGAATAGATGAACGGAATACATAGAACATGGCAAACAGCAGGGGCATTTGCAGCACCACAGGCAAACAGCCTCCAATAGGATTTACTCCGGCTTCCTTGTAAATCCGTCCCAGTTCACTCTGTAATTTGGCCGGATTATCCTTGTACTTCTCCTGCAGCTCCTTCAGCACTGGCTGAAGAGCCGACATTTTTTTCATTGACTTTGTTGATGCCATTGAAAGAGGATAGGTAACCAGTTTAATCAGAAAAGCAAAAATGATAATGATAATTCCATAATTGCTGACAAAACCATTCATCCAGGTAAAAACGGGCAGAATGATATACTCGGCAAAAGGGCGTGTCAGCCAGTCCCACCCAAAATCCATAACCTTTTCGAGACCAACATTCTGTGCCTTGACGGTATTATAGTCAAGAGGTCCAAGATAGATTTTGAACTTGTCGTTAACGACCGTCCCTGTTTCAGCTACTCCCATTTTCAGGGCGGCAACATAATTTTCAAAATCATTACCCGGCGCTCTTTTACCATCAAGATAGATCCCTGCGGTATGACCCTGTGGAATAAGCGCAACAACAAAATACTTGCTACGAACCGCAACCCACTTGGCCTCTCCTGACTGCTCCTCCCGATAAGGCTCATTAGGCTTGCTTGCATCTATCTTTACCTGACTGCCGCCAAGAAAAGCGCTTGCCCATGTATTTTGGGCTTCATCCTGACGGTTTTTTTCTGAATAAGCTACTCCGCCATCCCATTGCAACTGGTATTCATTGCCTGCAAGCTCACTGGCAAACCCTGTCAGTTTGACATCATAACCAACACTATAACTGTCACCTCCAAAAAGCCAGGTGATGTCAACCGCCTGCTGTGGCGTCACACCGAGATGATAACGCAACGCATAAGTCTCTTTTCCTTTGACGGTATGAAGGGTATCAAGTGAGACTGTGCTGAAATAGAGATCCCGTGTATCTATTTTTTTACCTTCACGAGTAAGAAAAAGCAGTGAGAGCGCTCCATTTTTTCCATTGCTCACGAGATCAAATGCTTTGCGATTGCCATCAAGATGCT
>CAILXE010000006.1 GCA_903838095.1 uncultured Chlorobiaceae bacterium | reverse complement strand
GTAGCGTTGTGAAGGGCGGGATTGCGGATTTCTTCGGGCATGGCTGACCTCTCCAGGGGACATTAGTCTCTTACAACTTCAGTCTTTACAATTTCTGAGCAAAAGGTTGCGCAATGCTACGATATTTATCGTGATATAAACTTTTTCCCAATGCACGCAATAAGTGTGTCACCACCCTGTTTCAAAACACAACATCAAAAGCATTTACCACAGAGGACACGGAGGATCACAGAGGAATACCGTCTTTGGGGGTACATCAATTCTTATGGTTTTCCTCAGACTTTCCTCTGTGTCCTCTGTGGTGAGAGCTTTTGGTTCCGGGTTGTCCGGCTTAGGTAATAATTTCATTCAAATATCATCAACCTCTTCCCGGCTCAAACCGGTCGCCTGCATGATAATCGTTATGGCAACACCCGCTATTTTAAGGTTGTGCGCGACTTTTTTCTTAGCCTCGCCCGCCTCCCGCTCGACTTCAGCTATTTTCTCGCCCGCATCATGCTCCGCTTCAGCTATCTTCTGCCTTGCCTCACCGGCCTCACGCTCCGCTTCAGCTATTTTCTCGCCCGCCTCCTGCTTGACTTCAGCTATTTCCTGCCGCTGCTGCAATATCTCACGCTGCATATCCTCAAATTCGCCAAGAATGCCATCTTCAATCTCCATCTGCTTTCTCATCTCCGGTTCCAGTATCGCCGACTGTAAACGGCGGATGAGTGAACGGTGCTTCTCCGGATAATCTTCTTCCTTGATGTTCAAAATATGATGTTCTGCGTCAACATACGTACTCTGGTCAAATATGCTCAAAAGCTTTTCAAGATCATTGCGACGCTTCTGGCCCAGACTCGGAATCTGGATCACATAGCTGTCATGGGTCAGACTTTCGATGAAACTCTCCTTTTCCGTCAACAGTTCGCCGGTCACCAGATCCTTGTAGCTACGGTTAACACCGATTATTGAAGCATCGGTACTGTCAAGCTTATGCCCCAGAAAATATATTCCGATGATCGGTATCCCGATTCGCCTCGAATGATTTTTGATCGTATCTATTTTGGTATTGTTTTTATTGCTGTACTGGCTCCCCAGATATCCCCTGAAACGCATGATGTCTGTAGCGAATTTGGCTTTTTGGATCTCAATCAAAACCTGTTTCAGGCCATCACCGGTTTTAATAGTGGCGCTGAAATCAAGGCGATACACCGTCAACAGGCCGAATCTTCCCTCAAATCTCGCCTTGTCAATTTCAGCGGTAAATTCTTGAGGACGAAATTCAAGGGTTTCAATTTCCTCACCTATTATGGAGGAGATCAATAACTTGGCTATCTTCGCATCTTCCATGAGATATTTGAAGACGACATCGTAGAGGGGATTGGCTATCTGCATGATGAACTCCTTTTAAATTACCGCCTGCCCTCCACACGCTCGTTTAACAAAAAACCGGCGAACGGAAAGGTATCCATAAGGCCGGCATTGGTATCAAGTCGGAGGGAGTCGTTGTGGGCCAGGTTCCGCCACGGTACATCGCCCACCAGACAACAACACCTCAAATTTCATATACTGACTGCCGCACCGTAACAGCAAAACATCTCATGTTCAATCGAAATTTAACCGGTTATATTCGACTGCAATGGAGCCCCTTGAAACTCTCGATCAATTGACAGAGTTGCAGGAACGGCAACAATAAGGTCCGAGGCGCAACGGCACCTGTTCGGCATGGTCACCTATGAGCGGTAGGGTGTGCACCGGGATTCATGGTGCGCACCATAAACCCGTGCGCACCATACCACTTGGGGAGCCCCCGGTGACGGGGGGCTTTACGGCCTGGGGTGGGTTGGTGCAGTTGTAGGGTGTGCACCGGGTTCATGGTGCGCACCATGAACCCGTGCGCACCCTACAACCAGATGCACACCCTCCTACGACTGGCGAAGATCGAGAAGGCATTGGGTCTGGAGCTTCGACTCCCTTCGACTCCCTTCGACTCCGCTCAGGGACCACGCTCAGCTACCGAGACGCTCTGCCGAACCACCCCCCGACCCCCTCATTAGGATGCATTACAAAATTAGTTAAGCAATTATCCGTTCGTGGTGAGCTTGTCGAACCATGAACGGATGCCCTTCGACAAGCTCAGGGCGAACGGAGTTTGTTCATGTTGTTCTGTAAAGCATCCTTAGCTAAGGCGGGGGAGTTACTGGACGGGGC
>CAILXE010000005.1 GCA_903838095.1 uncultured Chlorobiaceae bacterium | reverse complement strand
GTCGATTCCATCAGTCTTCTCGACAGCTCGGCGGTGTCGCACATTATGGACGCTATTTCGCGCGGTGAGGTTCTTGTCGAGCGTGAGGGTCTCAGTGAGGTGCATCCGGCAAAGTTTATGCTTGTCGGCACTTATGATCCTTCTGATGGCGAGGTACGTATGGGGCTGCTCGACAGGATAGGCATTATTGTGCCGTTTACGGCCCAGAATGATTACCGGGCACGCAAAAAAATTGTCAACATCGTTCTCGGAACGAGAGATGAAGAGGATACCCGTGATGAGCTGAATATGCTTGCCGGTTTTATCCAGGCAGCCAGGGAGCAATTGCCGCATGTCTCGATTACTGATGAGCAGATTCGGGCGCTGATTCAGACGGCAATCAGTCTCGGAGTTGAGGGAAATCGTGTTGATATCTTTACCGTTCGAGCGGCAATAGCTTCAGCGGCGCTTGCTCAGCGCAGTGATGTCGAGGAAGAGGATATGAAGCAGGCTATCAAGCTGGTGCTGATTCCTCGCGCTACCCGTATGCCAGAAAGGGAAGCCGAGTCGAATGAGGCGCCTCCCCAGGAGGAGCCGCCGCAGGAGGACGAGCCTGAGTCTGAGGAGGAAGAGGCCCCATCGGACACTCCCGATGCAGAAGCCGAGGAGGAGCAGAAGGAGACTCCCGACATGATTGAGGAGTTGATGATGGATGCTATCACGATGGAACTCCCGGACAATATTCTCAATATTTCGCTTGCCTCGAAGAAAAAGACAACGACAGGAAGTCGTGGCGAAGCGCTCAATTTCAAGCGTGGTCGTTTTGTAAGGGCCCAGCCCGGTGAGATGCGCAGTGGCAAGGTGGCTCTGATTCCGACCTTGATTTCAGCGGCTCCGTGGCAGGAGACCCGTCGTCGTGACAGCAAAATGGCTGGCAGACCAAAAACCGCCCTTCTCATTACCAAGGATGATGTCAAGATCAAGCGTTTCCGCGATAAATCAGGCACCCTCTTTATTTTTATGGTGGATGCATCAGGCTCAATGGCGCTGAACCGTATGCGTCAGGCCAAGGGTGCCGTTGCAAGTCTGTTGCAGAATGCCTATGTGCACCGTGATCAGGTTGCGCTGATTTCATTCCGTGGCAAGCAGGCCCAGGTTCTTCTTCCTCCTTCACAGAGCGTTGATCGTGCAAAGCGTGAGCTTGATGTGCTTCCTACAGGCGGCGGCACGCCACTTGCTTCTGCGCTCTATCTCGGCTGGGAGACTGCGAAGCAGGCTCGCACCAAAGGAATTACCCAGGTGATGTTTGTGCTGATTACTGACGGACGTGGTAATATCGGCCTGCAGGCAACGTTTGATCCTACTGCTGAAAAGGCCACCAAGGAGGAGCTTGAAAAGGAGGTGGAGGCGCTCTCACTCTCCATCCAGGCAGATGGTGTGGCCGCTATCGTCATTGATACCCAGATGAACTATCTTTCGAGGGGTGAAGCACCCAAGCTCGCCCAGAAGCTCGGAGGACGTTATTTTTACCTGCCGAACGCCAAGGCCGAGCAGATTGTTGAGGCAGCAATGAGTTTTTGATTGTCGAAGACCTTTCCGGTTGTGTATCGGAAAGGTCTTTTTCGGAATTATTCCCCTTCTTTTATACATTAGAGTTATATAGGTTCATTAATCTCCTTAAGAACGTGACACTCTAATTTTTATCCCATGTCTGAACTTCGTAAAATTGTTGCTGTTGTTGGTCTTGAGCAATATAATGCAGGTCTCTGGAAAAAAATCAAGGGCCTTCTTTCCGCTGAAGCTCAACTGACGCAGTTGAGTGATGTTGATCTTGAAAAAAAGAATCCGGAAGCTGCCAGGGCCATTCAGGAGGCGGATTGTCTCTTTATGAGCATGATCAACTTCAAGGAGCAGATCGACTGGTTTAAACAGCAGGTTGAGCAGGGCACTAACGAAAAGACCATCTTTATTTTTGAGTCTATGCCCGAGGCCATGGCGCTGACTAAAGTGGGCAACTATTCAGTCGGCGACGGCAAGGCAGGTATGCCGGATATGGTTAAAAAGGTGGCAAAAATGCTGGTAAAGGGGCGTGATGAGGATGCTCTTTACGGTTATATGAAGCTCATGAAAATCATGCGCACCATTCTGCCGCTTGTGCCGAAAAAGGCAAAGGATTTCAAGAACTGGCTGATGGTTTACTCCTACTGGATGCAGCCGACCGCAGACAATATCGCCAATATGTTCCGGCTGATTCTTCGCGAATACTTTGATGAGCAGATTATTGTCGGTGCAATTGTTGATGTCCCGAACATGG
>CAILXE010000004.1 GCA_903838095.1 uncultured Chlorobiaceae bacterium | reverse complement strand
ATCTGCTCCACTCAGAGAGGTTCTTGCTCTCTGGAGTGGGCTTGGTTACAACTCCAGGGCAGTGCGGTTGCATCATTGCGCCTCCATTATATCAGATTGCTACGGAGGAGTTGTGCCGTCGAACCCGCAACTCCTTAAAAAACTTCCGGGCATAGGTGAGTATACCTGCCGTTCTATCCCTGTTTTTGCGGATAATCTTGATTTGGCTGCTGTTGATACCAACATTCGAAGAATCATGATTCATGAATTCCGTCTTCCTGAAGATACCCCTGTTTCCAAAGTTCAAGAGCTGGCTGATGCAGCTCTTCCTTACGGCCAAAGTCGCGATTGGCATAATGCCTTGATGGATTATGGAGCACTTGAGCTTACCAGTAAGAAGACAGGAATTCGGCCTTTGACGAAGCAGTCAAAGTTTCAGGGTTCAAAACGGTGGTACCGGGGTCAGCTTATCAGGGAGCTTGTTCATTCAGATGTAATGTTTCTTGAAGAGATTGAAGAGAAATACGCAAACTGCCCCTGGAATCTTGCTGAAATCCTCTCAGACCTCATTCATGAGGGATTGGTTGAACCCCTGGAGTCACCGTGTAATGTTGTCCGCCAGGGTTTCAAGATAAAAGGAGGCTGAAGCTTTACTCAGTATTGTAGACCATATTGAGGGCCTTATAGACCTTGTCAATCTCAGCAGAATATTTTGTTGTTATCTCCTTGCGCTTGAGTTTCAGTGTCGGTGTCATTTGACCGTTTTCAAGGCTGAACGGGGTTTCGATCAACAAAAATTTGCGAACCTTTTCATGGGTAGCAAGTTGCCGTGAAACGGTGCGGATGAGTTTTTCGTATATCTGCATATTGTTTTTATTCTCTATCAACTCTTTGTTGCTGGATGTCTTAATGCCTTCGACGTCCGCCAACTCCTTCAGCTTGCTGAATTCGGGCACAATAAGCGCAATCAGAAATGGACGTTTTTCACCGATTACGATGACCTGGTCAACATAGGAACTGTCAGAGATCAGGTTTTCGATAGGCATTGGCGCAATATTTTTTCCGCCTGAGGTGACAATAATATGTTTTTTGCGGTCAGTTATTTTCAGACAGCCATCCCTGTCTATCTCTCCAATGTCACCTGAGTAGAACCAGCCATCTTTGATAACAGCACGGGTCGCCTCTTCATCCTTCCAGTATCCCTTCATGATATTTGGTCCCTTGAGGAGGATTTCACCGTCCGGCGCAATCTTTACCTCAACATTTTTTACTGCCTGTCCAACGGTTCCATACTTGATTTTTTCGGGACGATTAACATGGGTCACTGGTGATGTTTCAGTCAAGCCAAACCCTTCAAGAATACTGATATCAAGGGCCTGGAAAAACTCGCCAATTTTTTGCGGTAGAGCCGCGCCGCCGGAAACAAAATAACGCAGTCGTCCACCAAACTTGTTTTTGATTTTGCTATAGACAAGTTTTTGAGCCAGAGTATGCTGAATAGAGAGTAGTTTTGATGCCCTGCCTTTTTTATTGAGCTCAAGGTGATATTTTTCACCCGTTTTCAGTGCCCACTGGAATATTTTCTGCTTGAGGGGGCTTTGTGTTGAAATTTGTTTGAGAATGCTCATCTTGATGCGATCGAAGAGTCTCGGTACGGTAAACATAATCGATGGACGTGCCTCGGTCATGTTCAGAGAGATTGTTTCAACACTTTCCGCCAGATAAATGCTTGCTCCACATGCGAAGAGCAGATAATATCCGCCAGTTCTTTCGTAAGCATGGGAAAGAGGAAGAAAGGAGAGACCGCAGTCAGAATCATCAAGACAGATAACAGTCGCACAGGATTTAACGTTTTCACAAATATTGTTGTGTGTGAGCATCACGCCTTTTGGCAGTCCTGTCGTACCGGAGGTATAGATTATGGTTGCCACATCTTCAGGCTCCACAGTTGTTCCCTCAAGAATCAGTGGTTTCTGAAGCAAAATTTTTTCACCCTCAGCTTTAGCCTGGTTCAGGTCAAGCACATCCTCCACCTGTTCTTCAAGGCGGTTCATCACCACCACAAGAGATAATTCAGGGAGGTTTTGCCAGATTGAAAGAATTTTGCCAAGCTGAAGCATATTCGAGACGACAATAGCCCTTGCTCCGCAGTTATTAAGAATGTATTCAATCTGATTTGATGGCAAAGAGGGATAGAGTGGCACATTAATAGCGCCAATGTTCAGTATTGCCATGTCGGCCAGGTACCAACCGGGCCTGTTTTCTGAAAGAATGGCAACTCTGTCTTTAGCAGATACTCCGTTATATTTCAGATAGGCAGCGAACGTTCGGACGTCCTGTTCAAAAGCATGGTAAGCTATAGGTTCATACATGCCGTTGATTTTCCTTGCAAATGGAAATTTTGAATTATCACCTCTGTAATGGGTAAAGACCGAGGCAAACAGTTCAGGCAGTGTCTGGAATTCAGGATTGATAAGTCCCATTATTGAAAAATGTTAAAGTATAGGAAAAAATGCTCTTACCCATGGAGTATGGGTGTTTGTTGTACATGTTTCAGTAACAACCAGAACATCTCTGTACTTGTCAGAATATAACACATAACTGTAGAAAAGGAATGCCTGCTTTCAGTATCGCATTGTTTTTGGTTAAATTGTTAGAATATTCTGAGTGATCTTCTGAGCAAGGATGTGGCTATTTTCGCCTCCGTAATTGGAGGTACGATTGATGATATCAAGAAGGGGTTAATTGAGATGATCGTTTATAAGGGTATCCGAAAAGCAGCCGTAAAATATCAGCAAGAGGCGACTTGCTGTATAATTTTGATGTTTTTTGCGATATGTTCTCAACCTTTATCCTCATTATCCGCAACTCCACTTAAAAAAACTTCACTTATACTTCTGTGGAGCCCTCAGTCCCAATTTGCAGGCTATTATGTTGCTCTCGAAAAAGGAATTTACCAACGGCATGGTATTGATTTGACCATACTCAAGGGTGGGCCAGGACTTTCGCCACTGCTTGCTTTACAACAAGGCGATGCTGATTTTGCTGTTCTTTGGCTGACAACAGCATTCGGGCATCGCGTCAATGCCAAGAGAATCGTCAATGTTGCTCAAATAATTCAGAGCTCGTCGATGATGCTGATTTCCAAAAAAACCAGCGGGATCAGAACAATTGAAGATATGAATGGGAAGAAGGTTGGCCTTTGGCAGGGAGACCTTTCCATTCCCCCACGCACTTTATTTGCAAAATACGGTGTACATGTTCGGGAGATTCCCCAGTCTAATACCGTAAACCTTTTTTTGCGCGGCGGAATTGATGTTACCTCTGCAATGTGGTACAACGAATACCATGTTCTTCTTAATTCAGGCGTTGATGCCGATGAGTTAAATACCATTTTTCTTCAGGAGCAGGGTATGACTTTTCCGGAAGATGGTCTGTATACTCTTGAAAAAACAGTTCAAAAAGATCCTGCTCTGGTTGATGGCTTTGTCAGCGCATCACTTGAGGGGTGGCAATACGCATTTGCTCATCCTGATGAGGCTCTTGACATTGTCATAAAGAACATGCGTCAGGCTCAGGTTCCTGCCAACCGGACACACCAGAAGTGGATGCTTGAGCGTATGAAAGATCTGACAGTATCGGGTAAAAATGAATTTGGTACTCTGAAGCAGAAGGATTATGAAGCCGTTGGGAACATTATGCGACATCAAGGGCTGATCAAAAGTTATCCTGACTATTCCACATTTACCTGGAGGTCTGATGCCAGGAAGTAAAAGTCTTGTTACACGACTGATTCTTGTTATTACCTTGAGCAGCTCTCTTATTTTTGCTGTGACGCTGGGGTATAACTATTACCAATCCAGAATTATTCTTGAAAAGGAGCTTGAAAACAACGCACGCAATCTTGCCATGTCGTTGGTCAATAAAGTTGAGAGTGAGCTTGTTTCTGTTTCTAAAGTGACGGAAGGGGTTGCACGCTCACTTGAGACCGGTCGATATTCTGAGCAACAGCTTCATTCATTGATCAGAACTACTGTTGCAGGCAATGCCGGGATATACGGTTCTTGTGTTGCCTATGAACCCTATGCTTTCAGCCGGACGAATCGTCTCTATGCTCCATATTATTACAGGGAAAACGGAAAAATCAAGTTGATTCGTCTTGAAACTGCTTATAAAAACCTTCCATATCTCTACTGGGACTGGTACCAGATTCCTCGGGAATTGGGTAAATCTGAATGGAGTGAGCCCTATTTTGATGAGGGTGGAGGTAATACTCTTATGTCGACATGTTCCGTACCCTTTTACGAAGAGCATGGAGGTGTAAGACGTCTTAAAGGGATTGTCGGAGCCGATATCACTCTCGATTCATTGACAGAGCTTGTTTCATCTGTCAAAATTCTCAAGACCGGATATGCAGCGCTTCTTTCTCGCAATGGTATGATTCTGGCTCATCCATTGAAGGGCGCTATCATGAATGAAACCTTTTTCAGTATTGCTGAATCGCGTCAGGAAGCTTCTCTCAGGGAAATTGGAAAGAGGATGATCAGGGGGGAAACCGGATTTGTTTTTTACAGAAGCCTGGTTGGAGTCAGAAGCTGGATGTATTATGCTCCGATACGTACAACGGGATGGACTCTTGCTGTTGTTTTTCCGGAAAGTGAATTACTCGAACATGTCAGAACGCTGAGTATGACAATGGCGGTAATGGGATTTGGAGGTATTCTTCTGCTGACGATTGCAGTCGTCTCTCTTGCCCGTTCAATCACCAAGCCCCTTCGAGCGCTTGTTGCGGCAACGAAGTTGATGGGTTCAGGCAATTTCGATGTTGAACTTCCTTCAGTCATTTCGAATGATGAAGTTGGGGTGTTGACGAACTCTTTCCGTCTCATGGTTACTTCGCTTAAGGAGTATATCAAAAATCTGACTGAGACGACTGCCGCCAAGGAGAGAATCCAGAGTGAGCTCAAGGTGGCTACTGATATTCAGGCCAGCCTGTTACCCCGACTTTTTCCTGCCTTTCCAGATCGACCCGAGTTTGATATTTATGCTTCTATGGATCCTGCAAAAGAGGTTGGTGGAGACTTTTATGATTTCTTTTTTATTGACAATCACAATCTTTGTTTTCTGATCGCTGATGTGGCCGATAAAGGTGTGCCTGCGGCACTCTATATGATGGTGGCAAAAACGCTGCTGAAATCGGAGGGTCAGCGTCTCGGAGAGCCGGATCTTATTCTTTCGTACGTTAACAACATTCTTGCTACAGACAACGATAGTTGCATGTTTGCAACAGTTTTCTGTGCCATTCTTGATACCAGAACCGGTGAGGTACGTTTTGCTAATGCAGGCCATAATCCACCATTGATCATGACATCTGCAGGAATACAGTATCTTGCTGTACAGGCAGGTTTTGTGCTTGGCCCTATACCAGATATGGTCTATAAAACTGAAAAAATTACATTGCTGGCTGGAGATACCCTTTTTCTTTATACTGACGGCGTGACTGAAGCAAAGAATCCCGGGGAAGAGCTTTATGGTGAGTCAAGATTGCTTCATGCACTCCAATGCGCACCGAAAGGGGAGCTTCGCGATTTGATTCATTATATCCGCTCTGAAGTCCGGGCGCATGCACATGGAGCTCCTCAATCTGATGATGTTACCATGGTCGCCCTGAAATATCGGGGAACTGTTGCTGATGCTTGATACAGGAATTGATTTCTGAGAGAGAAGATTATTCGTTTACT
>CAILXE010000003.1 GCA_903838095.1 uncultured Chlorobiaceae bacterium | reverse complement strand
CGCCTTCTCCCAATCTCGTCCACTTATTTCCCCTTGGGCATGCATTTGTTGGGCTGCAAATAATATGCCACCTAACAATGCAGTACAGGCAATTTCTCTTTGTCCCCCAGAAGCCCAAGAATCTCCGATAGTCCGGTAGTCTCGCCTGAGATCTTTGGAGAATCGGACTTTGACTTCTATCGCCATTTCCTGGTTTTCCAAAACACTTAATAATTCAAATGCTGTATATTCATCGCCAGTCAAATTAAACATATTATCATCAGGCATTTTTAAGCGAACTCGAAAATCTACCTGAAGAGGTCCGCTGATTAAATTGGCCTGCCGTTCCATCATTGCTGTTGCGCGCACCATTTCTTGATGTAATATTCCATATTCTGTCTTTGCAGCGCGTAAACTGGTCTGAAATACAAGACGTTTTTGATCCAGAGCCTGTTCGACTTGTGTACACACCATTTGCAATCCTTCAAATTGAGCTGGTATCGTGGCATCCAGAGATGCACTATCTGGTATTTCATTAATATTTCGTGCAAGAATTTTTAACTCTTCTTCAGCTTTTTGAATTTCATCCTTTGCATCTTTATAAATCAACTCTAGCTGGCCGGCTCGCTGGTCTTCTTGAATAATTGGGGCTATTACCGAATCAAGTTTACGATTAGCATCATCCAAGACCGCAGGTGAGACAGTAGGAACTACCAATGATTGCGATAATACCCCGCGTTTGCTCGCCTGAAACTGAAACACATCCATTTGTGTAGATGTAATTTGACGATCTAAATCATCCTTTTTGCGTCGAGTATCTTCCAATTGATCGCGTTTCTGGTCAATGCGTATGTCGATCTCTAGCTTTTCTCGCATGAGTTTTTCAACTTGAAGTTCTGCTTTTCGTAATTCATCTTCGGATTTGATTAATTGAGACTGGGAATAATGGTATGCTGCACACGCCTGTCGTAAACTCAAAGCTTCATTTTCATTGACTTTAGCTTTTTGTAGCTTCATTTCTGCATCTTGAAAAAGCTGTTCGAGGCGGTTATGTTCGATATTTAATTTATTAAGCTGTAATTCAATAGCTCGCTTCCCACAATATAACAATCCCGCTTGGCCTTGATGAAGCATAACCGATCTTGCATAAATATCTGGGCGCGAGGCCATACCCGTTGGACTAAAAATATCCATATCTGGCCTGCTTGCCGACAGAAGACGAGCTTCCTGGGCGGTTTGTGCAACTAATTGATATCCTAACCTGTCGATGTGATATCCCCACATTTCCATTTCTTTTGTAGGAAGATCCAGTAATTCCCAAACAGTGCCGCGATAGGCATTTTCATGCCGAGCCGGTCGAGGGCGGGGTCCACGAATACCGGGGTGATATTTCAACTCTTCAACACATTTGTAAGCCTCATCAAAATCTTTTTTTCCTCCAGCAATCATTGCCCAAAAGCGCGAATTTCCTAAAAAGCTTTCAACCGCTGACTGCCATTTAACATCGGTAATATTCAATATATCTGCTAACTTTAGTTTCCGCTAAATCGTCCGGATAAAAAAGAAGGTAATGGGTTCCAAACGTGATAATCTTGTTTTTGGACAAAAACTGATTTCACAGGAACCCATTACCAT
>CAILXE010000002.1 GCA_903838095.1 uncultured Chlorobiaceae bacterium | reverse complement strand
GCATTTGTGTGAGGTCTGGAATTGGCGTCAACCATCGGGAAGCCTTAAAGAGTACCCCTGTCGAGACCTACTTTTACGACTTGAAGAGTGGGGGCATCTTCAGCTGCCAAAGCCGCAGAAGCGGAATGGCCAAAAGAAAAAAGCTAAAGATCTGCCACTGACTGTCTGTGAAGAGCCTTTTGAGAATTACGACCCAAGTCAATTATCCATAAAACTTGTGGATACACCACAAGACCGCATGGTTTGGCGGGCCTTGGTTGATCGTTACCACTATTTGGGTGAAGGCGTGATGTGTGGGGAACATCTTTTATATTTAGTTTATGTAAATGACAGAGTGGTAGCCGCCCTTGGCTGGGGTTCTGCCAGTCTTCGCAATCCCAAGCGGGATTCCTACCTAGGTTGGTCGGACTTTACAATAACGAAAAACAATTTACATTTAGTCACCAACAACTTACGATTTTTAATATTGCCGTGGATCAAGATTAAGAATCTTGGCAGCCGAATTTTATCTTTGAATATCAAAAGGCTAAATGCCGATTGGATGAATCGTTACCATCATGAGTTAATTTGCGTTGAGACCTATGTGGACACGACATTATACCACGGCACGGTCTACAAGGCTGCGAATTGGCACTATTTAGGGCTTTCTGCAGGCCGCGGGAAACAAGGCAATAACTATGTAAATAACAAGACGATCAAAGCAATCTATGTGTTGAAGATCAAAGCTGCAGGAAAACGCCAGGTCAAGGTGCAAGCATGAGTAAGGTCTTGCCGTTCACGCCTCCAGTCATAGAAGTAACAGAGGAGAAAGCTTTTTCTGCAGCAATGACCTTACAAGCGATGATCGCTAGCGGTCACCCTGAATCCGAGGCACTTCGTCTTGGACTAACATCCCTTTCGACCCAAGTACGTTTCACTCAACTGCTATCTGAGCGTGGCATGAGTGTTGCGATTTTGCGACGTATATTTGGAATTAAGACCCCTCCAGAGGAACAGAAGCCCAAACCTTCAAATGGCGGTAAGAAAGGTGGTGGCAAAGGTTGTACCAAACCCAAGGGTCATGGCAAACGTGCTGCAGGGAAATTTACCCAGGCTTGGCATAGATTTTTTGCACATCCAGATTTTAATGAGCCGGGTTGTTTGTGCGAGGAATGTCATAAGGGTGGTGTTTATCCACACTTTGGTCAATGGCATCGGTTTATAGGTCAGGCCATGTTGAAAGTGGCGATCATCAATTATGAAATTTGGAGGTGCACTTTATGTGGTTTTAGCTCGCCGGCCCCGATTGCACAGGATATTTTGGATGACGGAAAAGATCATCAAACTTTTGGATATAGCGCCATTGCTTGGATCGTACTTGCTAAATATTTTTATGGAACGCCATGGGCAAGACAAGAACGGATGCAAAATATGTTGGAGCTACCTGTAAACGCCAGCAGTCTGCATGACCAAACCCATGGTTTTGCCGAACTTATTACCCCTATTCGTGATTGCCTTGTGCGAACAGCGGCAGACGCTTGGCTTTTCTACAGTGATGATACCGGTGTAAAAATAGTGGGCTTAAAATCGGAGACTAAAAAGCAAAGAACTACCGGAAAGGATACTGTGCGAACTGGTGTTCACACATCAGTGATCGAAGCGGTCCTTGAAAACAATACAAAAATAGCCATATTCAAAAGTGGTATTATTCACGCGGGTGAGTTTTTAGATGAGATCCTGGTTAATAGAACTAGTGGTCTACCGCCACCCCTACAAATGGGTGACGGGTCGGCCTGCAATCCTGCGACGGTTAGAGTCACAATCCAATGTCATTGCAATGCCCATTCCAGAAGAAAGCTTGAGGATAAAGCAGAACTCTATCCCGACCACTGGGAGGTTGTTAAAAAGATCTACCGCGAAGTCTATATAAATGATGCAGAAACAAAAAAGCAGGACATGTCG
>CAILXE010000001.1 GCA_903838095.1 uncultured Chlorobiaceae bacterium | reverse complement strand
CGATATCAATGAAATAATAAATGATGTCTTAATGCTTACGAAGCACTTCATGTCCACAAATAACGTAATATTAGAGAAGCGTCTTGGCGAAAATTTGAATTGGATTTTTGTTGATTGTAATCAAATTAAGCAAGTGATCATCAATCTGATTAACAACGCGCTGCATGCCATGCCTGCCGGTGGGAAGATTGTGATAGAGACAGCGGAGCGGTTTGGGTATGGGAGGCCTTGGCTTACCCTGACTGTGAGAGATACCGGTGTGGGAATTCCGCAAGAGAATTTGGAACGGATTTTTGAACCGTTTTTTACGACACGGGGAGATCAGGGCGGTACAGGCCTGGGACTTTCGGTGACATTTGGAATTGTAACTGATCACGGTGGCATGATCGAGGTTGAAAGCGAACTTCAGGTCGGGTCAAGTTTTATGGTTTGGTTGCCTCTGGATCAACCAGAATGAGACAACCTCGGATCCTTGTAATCGATGACGAGCCTGGGATCACATTGCTATGTGAACGTATTCTTGCGAAAGCAGGTTACGATGTACTTGCACTGACAGATCCGAGAGTTGCTCTTGATATTTTGCGAAAAGAGCGTTTTGAACTTATTTTAGTTGACATTCGAATGCCTGAAATTGGCGGATTTGATGTGATGCAGCAGGCGCGGGATATTCAACAGGATATTGCGATATTGGCAATGACTGGTTTTGGTAGTGTAGAAACCGCAATCGAGGCTCTTCGGCGTGGTGTCGATGGATTAATTCTCAAGCCTTTCGAAAAGGCTGAGCTGGTCGAGTCTGTTGAACAAGCGTTGACCGATAGTCAGAAAAAGCAGGATGCGGCACGCGTTCAGGCACTTAGGCCCCTATTTAGCTTGATCGAAACATTATTCTCAGAAACTAGACCAGATCAGCTGATAGACTTAATTCTTGATGCTGCCTGCAATCAATTGGCATCCCCAAATGTTGGTTTTTATCAAATTAATGAAAAGGAGCAGCGGGTAAAATTAATCGCTGGGCGCGGTAAATTGTTGGAAGGTGGTTCTATTAGCTTAACCGGGGATGCGATTGCGAGGGCGGCTGTGAAGGATACCCCAGTGTGGGGCCAGGGCCAGGAGCTTGTAGAGCTTGGTCAGAGTTCAATGATGTGTGTGCCAACCACCCTCATAAATATTAGATCAGTAATTTCAGTTGCACGTGATGAGGGTGAGCCTCGGTTTCGAGATGCTGATTTGGAAATGTTTCTGATTCTGGCGCGCCAGGCATCCATAGCCATGGAAAATGCCCGGCTTTACGAGGAATTACGTGCTTATGTAAAGAAAATAGAAGGATCCCAGCAAGCTTTGGTTCAGGCTGAGAAATTGGCGGTTGCAGGTCGCCTGACAGCCTCAATTGCCCATGAAATTAACAATCCTTTACAAGGGGTCCGTAATTGTTTCCACCTTGCGATGCGAGAAGACTTGCCTGCAGATATGAGGAAAAAATATCTCGATATGACTCAACAAGAATTGGAACGATTGATGACCACGGTTCAAAGGATGCTTGATTTTTATCGACCAAGTGCAGAATTTAAGCCGGTTCAAATATTAGATCTCCTTGAGCACGTTTTAAGTTTATTGGACCAACAATTGCGCGACAGAAAAATTCGCGTAACCACATCCTGGCCTGCTAGATTGCCAAGCATTAAAGCAATAAGTAATCAAATAGAGCAGGTTTTTATTAATTTAATTCTAAATGCTCATGATGCCATGCTGGATGGGGGTGAATTGTGGATTAGCATTGCTCAAAAAAGAAAAATGCTCGAGATAAATTTTCAGGATACTGGAACGGGTATACCTGCAGACTTGCAAGCTAACATATTTGAACCCTTTGTAAGTACGAAAGGGACATCCGGCTTAGGCTTGTCAGTATGTTATGACATTATTTCTGCACACGGTGGCCGATTAGATTTGGTAAGCAATTCAAAGCCAGGCGCTTGTTTCAGGG